>JACZJD010000283.1 GCA_014860725.1 Aquamicrobium sp. | reverse complement strand
GGCGTCGAGCGCTGGGGCGAGGGCGATCTGGCGCTGCGCGTCCCGGCCGAGGGCAGGGACGAGGTGGCGGCGGTGGCCAGGAGCTTCAACCGCGCCGCCGGGCGCATCGAAGGCCTGATCGCCGCGCACCGCTCGCTGCTCGCCAATGCCAGCCACGAGCTGCGCTCGCCGCTGGCGCGCCTGCGCATGGCGATCGACCTCTACGAGGAGGATGCAAGCCAGACGCGCCGCGACGAGATCGTCCGCAACCTCGCCGAGCTGGACGAGCTGGTGGAGGAGATCCTGCTGGCGAGCCGCCTCGACCACGCCGACAGGCTCGACCTCGCCGAAGAGGTGGATCTGCTGGCGCTGACGGCCGAGGAGGGCGCGCGCCACGGCGTCGAGGTGACGGGCGACGCGGCGATCGTCACCGGCAATGCCCGCCTCCTCTCGCGCCTCGTGCGCAACCTGATGCAGAACGCGCTGCGCCACGGCGCGCCGCCGGTCCGGGCCGCGATACGCCGCGAGGACGGCGTGGTGGAGCTGACGGTGCGCGATCACGGGCCGGGGATAGCGGACGGCGAGCGCGAGCGCGTGTTCGAGCCCTTCTACCGTCCGTCGGGCCGCAGCGAGCAGGCCGGCGGCTGGGGCCTCGGCCTCGCGCTGGTACGCCAGATCGCCGAGCGCCACGGCGGCAGCGTGCGGCAGGAGACGCCCGCGGACGGCGGCGCGCGCTTCGTCGTCACCCTGCCGGAGCGCGGCAGGATGCAAGCCTGACAAGGTCCGACCCCGAACGAACACCCGGCGCTTCCGCGCCGATGCGGGCGGAAGCCGGCCTGCGGGGCGAAGAGGGCGCTTACTCCGCCTCGTCCTTCAGGCCCATCAGGATCGAGCGCATGCTCTCCTTGGCGATGAGGCGCTGGTGGATCGCGGCTTCCTTGCGGACGATCTCGCCCGCCGCGGCGAGGATTTCCTCGGCTTCCTCGGCGGGCGTCACCATCAGCCCGTCCGCGTCGGCCGTCACGAGGTCGCCCGGCCGCACCACCGCGCCGTCGACCACCACCTCGACCCCGACCTCGACCGTGGTCTCGCGCGAGACCGGGCCGGCGGGCGTGACGTAGCGATACCAGGTCGGCGGGGCCAGATCCTTCAGGCCGCCCTGGTCGCGGATCGCGCCGTTGACGACCACGCCCGCGACGCCGCGCTGGGCCAGCCGGTGCGCGACGATGTCGCCCATCGCGACGCCGCCGATGTCGCTCTGCACCTCGATCACCACCACCGCGCCCGCGGGCGCCCTGTCGTAGGCGGCGAGGAAGTTCTCGCGGTTGGCGGGATCGCTCGTCGCCGCGCGGCGCATGCGGATCGTGTAGGCCGGGCCGATGGCATGGTCGGTCGGGCGCAGCGCGCGCATCGTCTCGACCGTGCGGTGCCGGATCGCGAAGCCGCCGTGCTTGTGCTCGGAAGCGTCCCAGATCGTGGCGCTGCCGATCTCGGTCAGGGGGATGGTCTGTGCTGCCTTGTCGTTCATTCTCGCAAACCTTCGTTTCGCTTCATGTTCATCCGGTCAGGACGCCGCCGCGTCGGCGAAGCCGAGCGCGTCGACGAGGCTTCGGCCGTCGGCGAGCGCCGCATGCAGCGTCTCCTCGCGGGCGACGACCGCCGCGGCGCGGGCAAGGATCGCCTCGGCCTGCCCGCGGGGAAGGAAGAACGCGCCGTCGCGGTCCACCGTGACCGTGACGCCGGGGGAAACCTTCACGCCGCCGATGTCGAGCTCGACCTCGGCTTCCGCCTCGGTCTCTGCCATTTCGAGGCCGGTCGCCACGGCGTCGCGATACCAGATCGGCGGCCCGAAGCCGTCGAGGCCGTCGATGTCGCGGACCGGGCCTTCGACGACCACGCCGGCGACGCCGAGCTTGCGTAGCCGGTGCGCGATGATGTCGCCGACCACCGCGCCGCCGAGATCGTCCGTCGCCTGCACGACGACGATGCTGCCGGCCGGCGCGGCGTCGAAGGCCGAAAGCGCGCGGGCCGCGTTCTGCCGCGACCGCGTCGCCGCCTTGCGCAGCCGGATGGTGTAGGCCGGGCCGGTGGCCCGGTCGCCCGCCCGCACCGCGGTCAGCCCCTCGATCATGAAGGAGCGCGGCGTCCACGCGCCGAGCACGTGCTCGGCGGCGTTGGCGAGGGCGGGAGTGGGAAAGAGCGTGGGATTTTCGGTCATCGTCTGTCGCTGTCGGCTGCGGCCGCCGGCGGGCGGCCGCAGTCGCGCTGCTCCCTCTAGATCGTTTCACCCTTTCATGGAAACGGTGAAACGATCTATCTCTTTGTTTTTCCGCAATTCCGGGCGGAAAACAGCTTCGCACTTCTCCTGAATTGCCCTAGGTGAGCAGCCACTCGTTGAACCGGTCGGAGATCGCGTCGCGGTTGGCCGACCAGAAGTCGTTGCTGATCTCGACGGCGTCCTTGGCGTTCTCCGGGCTGCTGGCCAGGAGCCTGGCGCGATCCTCGGGGATCAGCTTGTAGGCTTCCGGGTTGGTCGGCGCGATGGCGACCTGGCTGGCGACGCCGGCCTGCTGCTCCGCCTGCACGCAGAACTTGATGAACTCGCGGCAGGCCTCGACATTGTCCGAGCCCTTGAGGATCGTGAACATGTCGACGCCGAAGATGTTGTTGCGCCAGTTCAGGCCGAGCGGTGCGCCGTTCTCGATGGCCGCGACCGGGAAGTTCGCCCACACCGGCACCATGTTGACGTCGCCGTTGACGATCAGCTCGACGGCCTGCACCGGGCTGGTCCACCAGTTGGCGATGTGCGGCTTGAGCGTGTCGAGCTTGGCGAAGGCCCGGTCGAGGTCGAGCGGGTAGAGCTGGTCGTGGGGCACGCCGTCGGCCATCAGCGCGATCTCCAGCGTGTCGACCGGGTTCTTGCGCATCGCGCGCGGCCCGGGGAACTTGTCGACGTCGAAGAAGTCGGCCCAGCTCTGCGGGGCGGTGTCGTACCTGTCGGTGCGGTAGGTCAGCGGCGTCGCGTAGATGCCGTGGCCGATGGCGTAGTCGTTGCGGTATTCCGCCGGCACCACCGCGATCGCCGGATCGTCGTTGAGGCCGTGCGGCTCGAGATAGTCGCCGTCGGCGATGAGCTGGCTGATCGCGGCGCGGCCGAACGAGGCCGCCATGTCCCAGGTCTTGGCGCCCGATTCCACGATGGCCTTGACCTGGCTGACCGGCTCGTTGGTCGAGGTGGCCGGCACGATCTTGATGCCGGTCTTGGCCTCGAACGCGTCGTAGTAGGATTTCTGCATCGCCACGGCGGTCGGGCCGCCGGGCGTGCGCACGATGATCTGCCTGGTCTGGGCCTGGGCGGGGCGCCAGATGGCGGGAGTTGCAAGCGCGACGCCCATCAGCGCCGTTCCCTTGAGCGCCGAGCGTCTGGTTATCAGGGTCCTTGTCATCACTACCTCCTTCAATGATGTTGTTGTCGTTTCACCGGGGCAACTGCTGGTCGGTTTCTAGCTGCGCGATTGGAGACGCTGTCCGATCAGGGTCATGACAGCGACGAAGACCAGCAGAAGAGTGGACAGTGCCGCCAGCGTCGGGGTGGCGACGTTGATGGCGTCGTCCCACATCTGCTTCGGCAATGTCGTGGTAAGGCCGCCCGT
Organism: Aquamicrobium sp.; assembly: GCA_014860725.1. Next base: position 575 of record JACZJD010000283.1, on the reverse strand, counting down.
CACGAAGAGGGCGATGGTCAGCTCGTCGAACGAGGTGATCATGGCGAACAGGAACGCCGACAGCAGCCCGCCGCGGATCAGCGGCAGCGTCACGCGCCGGAGCGTCTGCGACGGGCGGGCGCCGAGGCTCCAGGCCGCCTGGTCGTAGCGCGGGTCGTACTGCTTCTGCACCGCGATGACCGTGATGACCACATAGGGGACGGCGAGGATCGTGTGGCCGAGGATGAGGCCGGTATAACTGCCGACGAGGCCGATCTGCGCGTAGAGATAGAACAGCGCCACCGCGATCACGATCCGCGGCATGATGAGCGGCGACAGGATGATCGCGAGGATGAGCGTCTTGGCCGGCAGGTTCTGCCGGGCGATGGCGAAGGCCGCCGGCGTGCCGATGATCAGCGCCAGCGTCGCGGAGGCGACGGCGACGATGAGCGAGCGCACGGCCGCCTGCGTCCACACTTGCGAGCCGAACAGCGTCTCGTACCAGCGCAGGCTGAAGCCTTCCGGCGGCCAGGTCATGCGGGCGCTCTCGGTGAACGACACCGGCACCATGATGATGACGGGCAGGAGCAGGAAGG
>JACZJD010000282.1 GCA_014860725.1 Aquamicrobium sp. | reverse complement strand
AGGGTGAGCATCGAGACGCCGGTCCTGACCACGCTTTCGACGCCCTCGGCGACGGTGTTGTCGATGTCGAGCAGCTTCATGTCGAGGAAGACGCGCTTGCCGTCGGCGACGAGATCGCGGGCGAGCTCGAGGCCGCCGGCGAAGACCAGCCGGTAGCCGATCTTGTAGAAGGAGGCGAGCCCGTCGAGATCGCGCACCGCCCTCTCGGCCTCGACGACCGAGGGCAGGTCGAGCCCGACGATCAGGCGGTCGGCGAGGCGGTCCGGGGCGGCGGCCATCTCAGCGCACCCTGCCCGAAAGCAGCCAGGCGCGCTCGATCAGCGCGGCGCAGACCTCGCTCATCGTCTTGCGCAGGCGCTCGGCGACGAAGGCGCCGTCCTCGTCGAACGCCTCGCCGGCATTGGGCACGGAAAGCTGCGGCGCGATCACGTCCATCTGGATGTGCGCCAGGACCTGGCGCAGATGCGAGGCGGAGCGGATGCCGGCGAAGTGGCCGTTGGACGACGAGCACAGCGCCACGATCCTCCCCGGCAGCGGCCGCAGCGGCTTGCCTGCGTCCTCGCGCACGCGGCTGATCCAGTCGATGGCGTTCTTCAGGAGCGGCGGGATCGAGCCGTTGTATTCCGGCGTCGCGATCAGGATGCCGTCATGGGCGACGAAGAGGCGCGCCAGCTTGTAGGCGTTTTCCGGAATGCCGTGCTCGGCCTCCAGATCCTGGTCCATGATCGGCAGCGGATAGTCGGCGAGCGAGATGCGCGTGACCTCCGCGCCCTGCAACGCCAGTTCCTTCTGGGCGGCGTCCGCCGTCTTGCCGCTGTAGGCGCCGGTGCGGATCGACCCGGCGAAGACGAGGATCTTCGGCGTCATCGCGGCCTGGAGCTCCCGTTGAAATCGGCTCTCCGTATAGCCGATGCGGCAGGCATGTCAAAAGGCGGGCATGTCAAAAGGCGGGCCGCGCCGCCGCGCTCAGGCCGCGTTGGCCCGGCGGTAGATCCACAGCCGGCTCGGCGGGATGTTGCGCAGGATGAAGTCGAAATGCTCGACCGTGTAGTTGCCGCGCCCGGGCGGCACGGGCGAGACCGGGCCGTAGGTGATCTGGACGATCGGCCGGCCGACGGGGATGCGGTCGAGAAGGTCCTCGACATAGGCGACGCGCTTCGGCACCGGGAAGTTGAGCAGCGGGACGCCGGAGACGACCGAATCGAACACCGTATCGCGCTTGTCGCCGAGTGTGGCGTCGAGGTCGAAGGCGTCGCCCTGGATGAAGTTGACGCCGGGATAGTCGCGGCGCAGGTGGCGCACGAAATCCTCGGAATATTCGATCGACCACAGGTTCTCGGGTTTGACGCCCGCCTCGAGGATTGCCTTGGTGATGACGCCGGTGCCGGGGCCGAGCTCGAGCACGGGCAGGCCGGACGAGGGATCGACCACCGAGGCCATCTTGCGCGCGGTGACGCTGCTCGTCGGAACGATCGAGCCCACGGCGCGCGGCTTGTCCATCCAGCCCTTGAAGAACCGCAGTTCCTCGTCGAAGCGTCGCGCAAGCGACTGGCGAAGCTTGTGATGGGCCATGGGATGTCGTCTCCCGAACAGGAAAGGTCGCATTCCCCAAAGTAAGGGGTGACGGCCCCGATGCAAGGCCCGCGCCGCCAAAATGCGTTGGACGACGGCCGCCCGCCACACTTTTTTGCCGCGGGCTATTCGCCGAACGAGTCGAAGAAGTCCTTCATGCGGGCGAAGAAGCCGCTCGACTGCGGGTTGTTCTCCTTGGAGGAGATCTTCTCGAACTCCTCCAAGAGCTCGCGCTGGCGGCGCGTCAGGTTCTGCGGCGTCTCGATCGCCACCTGGATGTAGAGATCGCCGACCGAAGGCTGGCGCAGCACCGGCATGCCCTTGCCGCGCAGACGGAACTGCTTGCCGTTCTGGGTGCCCTCGGGAACCTTGACCCGCGTCTGCGAGCCGTCGAGCGTCGTCACCTCGAACGAGCCGCCGAGCGCGGCCGTCGTCATCGAGATCGGCACCTTGCAGAACAGGTCGGCGCCGTCGCGCTGGAACAGCTCGTGCGGCTTGAGCGACAGGAAGATGTAGAGGTCGCCCGCCGGGCCGCCGCGATAGCCGGCCTCGCCCTCGCCGGCCAGCCGGATGCGGGTGCCGTCCTCGATGCCGGCCGGGATGTTGACCGAGAGCGACCGCTCCTCGGTGACGCGGCCCTGGCCCGAGCACTTGGCGCACGGGTCCTGAATGATCTGGCCGCGGCCCTGGCACTGCGGGCAGGTGCGCTCGATGGAGAAGAAGCCCTGCGCGGCGCGCACCCGGCCGCTGCCGGAGCACATCTGGCAGGTGACGGGCTGGGTGCCGGGCTTGGCGCCGGTGCCGGAGCACTCGTCGCAGGCAATCGAGGCCGGCACGTGGATCTGCGCCGTCTTGCCGGTGAAGGCTTCCTCGAGCGTGATCTCCATGTTGTAGCGCAGGTCGGCTCCGCGCTCGCGCCCGCCCGAGCGGCGCTGCCGGCCCATCATCTCGCCGAAGATGTCCTCGAAGATGTCGGCGAAGCCGCCGGCGGCAAAGCCGTGGGCGCCGCCGGGCGCACCGTTCTCGAAGGCGGCGTGGCCGAAGCGGTCGTAGGCGGCGCGCTTCTGCGGATCCTTGAGGCACTCATAGGCCTCGTTGATCTCCTTGAACTTGTGCTCGCAGGCCTCGTCGCCGGGGTTGCGGTCGGGATGGAACTGCATGGCGAGCTTGCGGAACGCGCTCTTGAGTTCCTTCTCGTCCGCTCCCCTTCCGACGCCGAGCGTCTCGTAGAAATCAGGCTTGGACATCGCGGGTCTTGGCGGTTTCCATGGCAAGGGGTCGCAGGGGCGGAGTCACGGCTTCTCCCGGTTGATGCGGAGACGTCCCGGAATCGCGTGCCGCCCCGATTCTCCATCGTCGCCATAGTTAGGCATTCGCGGGCGGCGTTACCATAGAGGCGGCGAAATTGCCAACACTCGGCCCGCATGGCGGCGGCGCTTCGTCTCCTCCCGATGCGCGACGCGCCGCAGAAGAAGCCTCCTGCGGCGCGCCGTCGTTTCAACCGGGTCGTTTCAACCGGGCATGAAGAGCCGGTCAGGCCGACTTCTTCTTGTCGCCGTCGTCGTCGATCTCCTCGAAGTCGGCATCGACCACGTCGTCGCCCGAGCCGCTGGCATCGGCCTTGGCGTCGGTCTGCGCCGCCTCGGCCTGGCTCGCCTCGTACATGGCCTGGCCGAGCTTCATCGAGGCCTCGGCGAGCGCGTTCGACTTCGCCTTGATCTCCTCGACGTCGTCGCCCTCGGCGGCGGTCCTCAACGCGGCGAGCGCGTCCTCGATCGCCTTGCGGTCATCCTCGGAGACCTTGTCGCCGTAGTCCTTCAGCGACTTCTCCGCGGAATGGGCGAGCGCCTCGGCCTGGTTGCGGGCCTCGACCAGCTCGCGCCGCTTCTTGTCCTCGGCCGCGTGCGATTCGGCGTCCTTGACCATCTTCTCGATGTCGGCGTCCGAGAGGCCGCCCGAGGCCTGGATGCGAATCTGGTGCTCCTTGCCGGTGCCCTTGTCCTTGGCCGAGACGTTGACGATGCCGTTGGCGTCGATGTCGAAGGTGACCTCGATCTGCGGCACGCCGCGCGGTGCCGGCGGGATGCCGACGAGATCGAACTGGCCGAGCAGCTTGTTGTCGGCCGCCATCTCGCGCTCGCCCTGGAAGACCCGGATCGTCACCGCCGACTGCGAATCCTCGGCGGTCGAGAAGACCTGGCTCTTCTTGGTCGGGATCGTGGTGTTGCGCTCGATCAGGCGCGTGAACACGCCGCCCAGCGTCTCGATGCCCAGCGACAGCGGGGTCACGTCGAGCAGCAGCACGTCCTTGACGTCGCCCTGCAGCACGCCGGCCTGGATCGCCGCGCCCATGGCCACGACCTCGTCCGGGTTGACGCCCTTGTGCGGCTCCTTGCCGAAGAACTGCTTCACCGTCTCCTGGATCTTGGGCATGCGGGTCATGCCGCCGACCAGCACCACCTCGTCGATCTCGCCGGCCTTGAGGCCCGCATCCTTGAGCGCGGCCTTGCACGGGTCGATCGTCCGCTGCACGAGGTCCTCGACGAGGCTCTCGAACTTGGCGCGGGTCAGCTTCATCGTCAGGTGCTTCGGCCCGGTGGCGTCGGCGGTGATGAAGGGCAGGTTGATCTCGGTCTGCGACGCGGACGACAGCTCGATCTTGGCCTTCTCGGCCGCCTCCTTCAGGCGCTGGAGGGCGAGCTTGTCGTTCTTGAGGTCGATGCCCTGCTCCTTCTTGAACTCGGCCGCCAGATACTCGACGAGCCGCATGTCGAAGTCCTCGCCGCCGAGGAAGGTGTCGCCATTGGTCGACTTCACCTCGAACACGCCGTCGCCGATCTCCAGCACCGAGATGTCGAAGGTGCCGCCGCCGAGGTCGTAGACCGCGATGGTCTTGCCTTCCTTCTTGTCGAGGCCGTAGGCCAGCGCGGCCGCGGTCGGCTCGTTGATGATGCGCAGCACCTCGAGGCCGGCGATCTTGCCGGCGTCCTTGGTGGCCTGGCGCTGGGCGTCGTTGAAGTAGGCCGGGACGGTGATGACCGCCTTCTCGACCTTTTCACCAAGGTAGGCTTCCGCCGTCTCCTTCATCTTCTGCAGGATCATGGCCGAGATCTGGCTGGGCGACTGCTTCTTGCCGCCGGCCTCGACCCAGGCGTCGCCATTGTCGCCCTTGACGATCTTGTACGGCACGAGCCCCTTGTCCTTGTCGGTGACGGGGTCGTCGTAGCGCCGCCCGATCAGGCGCTTGATGGCGAAAAGGGTGTTCTCGGGGTTGGTCACCGCCTGGCGCTTGGCCGGCTGGCCGACGAGGCGCTCGCCGTCGTCGGTGAAGGCGACCATGGAGGGCGTGGTGCGCGCGCCTTCAGCATTCTCGATGACCTTGGCGTCCTTGCCGTCCATGACGGCGACGCAGGAATTGGTCGTACCGAGGTCGATACCGATCACTTTGGCCATGTTCATTCTCTCCTTCTGGCAGGCCGTCTAGGACCCAATAAGGCGTTCCGGGCGACGGCCCCTCACTTCTCTGACTGGCCGCATAGCCGGCCGCGCGGGCCGGTTGGCAGCTTCGGCGCGTATATAAGAAGCACGGTTTTGCCGTGCAAGCCGGATGGCGCGGCGATTCGGTGGAAAGGCGCGGGGGATGGGACATTTCGCCGGCTGTGCGCACGCCCGCGCCGGTGCTATGGCCCGGCCGACCCCACCCAACCGGAGCTTCATCCGATGCAGCGCTTCCTCATCCTCGCCGCCGGGCTTCTCGGCGCGGCGGGCGTCGCCCTCCTCGCCATGGCCGCCCATCTCGGCGGCGACAATCTCCACACGGCGGCCGCCTTCCTGCTCGCCCATGCGCCGGCGCTGCTCGCCCTCGGCCTTGCCGGCGGCAACGGGCGCAGCCTCGGCA
>JACZJD010000281.1 GCA_014860725.1 Aquamicrobium sp. | reverse complement strand
GCTGGTAATGGTCGAGCATCATCTTGTGCGTCTCGCGGCCGATGCCCGACTGCTTGTAGCCGCCGAAGGCGGCATGCGCCGGATAGGCGTGGTAGCAGTTGGTCCACACCCGTCCGGCCTGGATGGCGCGGCCGAAGCGGTAGGCGCGGTTGCCGTCGCGGGTCCAGATGCCGGCGCCGAGGCCGTAGAGCGTGTCGTTGGCGATGGCGAGCGCCTCGTCGTCGTCCTTGAAGGTCGTCACCGACACCACCGGGCCGAAGATCTCCTCCTGGAAGATGCGCATCTTGTTGGTGCCCTTGAACACCGTCGGCTTGACGTAGTAGCCGCCGGCGAGGTCGCCCGGCAGCATGTTGCGCTCGCCGCCGGTCAGCACCTCCGCACCTTCCTGCTTGCCGATATCGAGATAGGACAGAATCTTCTCGAGCTGCTCGGACGAGGCCTGCGCGCCGAGCATGGTCGCCGGATCGAGCGGGTCGCCCTGCACGATGGCCTCCACCCGCTTCAGCGCCTTCTCCATGAAGCGGTCGTAGATCTTCTCGTGGATCAGCGCCCGGCTCGGGCAGGTGCAGACCTCGCCCTGGTTGAGCGCGAACATGACGAAGCCCTCGATCGCCTTGTCGAGGAAGTCGTCGTTCTCGGCCGCGACGTCGGCGAAGAAGATGTTGGGGCTCTTGCCGCCCAGCTCCAGCGTCACCGGGATCAGGTTCTGGCTGGCATACTGCATGATCAGGCGGCCGGTCGTCGTCTCGCCCGTGAACGCGATCTTGGCGATCCGGTTCGACGAGGCCAGCGGCTTGCCGGCCTCCAGCCCGAAGCCGTTGACGACGTTGACCACGCCGGGCGGCAGGATGTCGGCGATCAGGTCGAGCAGGATGTGGATCGAGGCGGGCGTCTGCTCGGCCGGCTTCAGCACCACGCAGTTGCCGGCCGCCAGCGCCGGCGCGAGCTTCCACACGGCCATCAGGATCGGGAAGTTCCACGGGATGATCTGGCCGACAACGCCCAGCGGCTCGTGGAAATGATAGGCGACCGTGTCGTCGTCGATCTCCGAGATCGAGCCTTCCTGCGCCCGGATCGCGCTGGCGAAATAGCGGAAATGGTCGATGGCGAGCGGGATGTCGGCGGCGGTGGATTCGCGGATCGGCTTGCCGTTGTCCCAGGTCTCCGCCAGCGCCAGCGTCTCGAGGTTCTGCTCCATCTTGTCGGCGATGCGGTTGAGCAGCAGGGCGCGCTCCGCGGCCGACGTCTTGCCCCATTTGTCCTTCGCGGCATGGGCGGCGTCGAGCGCGGCCTCGACGTCGGCGGCCTCGGAGCGGGCGATCTCGCACAGCACCCGGCCGTTCACCGGCGAGGTGTTCTCGAACGTCTTGCCGGATTTGGCCGGCACCCACTTGCCGCCGATGAAGTTGTCGTAGCGCTTGGCGAACGGCACCTTGGCGGTGCGATGGAATTCGACCTTGTTCATGATTTCCTCCACTTCCTCCTCATGGAACCGCTGCTGCAGCGAGGCAGCGCGGAATGGGGAAATTGTCGCCCGGGGCGACGGCTGCGTCACCGCGGCACACGCGCGCGAGGGGTGCGATCTGTCGCAGGAATGAGACAGTCGGCCGCCCGTTCAGTGCGTGCGGCGGATTCCGAAGCGCGCCAGCTTGCGGTGAAGCGTGGCGCGCGAAATGCCGAGCGCCGCGGCCGCGGCCGAAACGTTGCCCTGCACGCGGGCGAGCGCGCGCTGCAGGACGGCGCGTTCCGCGCCGTCGAAACCCTCGCCCTTGGCGCCGCCGAGAAGGTCGGCGGCCGGCAGCGGGTGCGAAAAACTCTCGCCGGTGAGGCCGAACGCCAGCCGCGCCGACCGCGTCGCGCCGATGACGAGGTCGTCACCGTCGACGGCAAGGAGCGCGGCGGGCGAGTTGTCCGGCGTCGGCGCCAGCACCACCCGCGCATCGGGGAAGGCGAGGCGGAAGTTCTCGGCCTCGATGCGGCGCACCGCGTCGCCGACCGCCATCGAGATCAGATGGACGAAGCCTTCCGTGAGATCGGCGCGGCACGACGACACGTCGAGCGCGGCGGCCAGCTTGCCCTCGTGGTCGTAGATCGGCGCCGTGGTGCAGGACAAAAGCGTGTTGCGCGAGAAGAAATGCTGGTCGCGGTGGATGGTCAGCGCCCGGCCCTCGACGAGGCAGGTGCCGATGCCGTTGGTGCCCTCGCTCTCCTCGCTCCAGACCGTGCCGGTCCACAGGCCCCAGTCGTGAAAGGTGCGGTCGTCGCCGGCCGCGCCGCGCCGCTCGACCGGCACGCCGTCGCGGTCGGCGAGGAGCACGCAGCAGCCGATGCCGCCAACGGCGAGGTAGAGCCGGTCGAGGCTCGCCTGTGCGGCGCGCACCAGGGGCTCGATGCGCTGGCGGGCGAGCTTCAGCTCGCCTTCGGTCAGCCGTTGCGGCGGCGTGCGTTCGGCGGGATCGAGATGGTGCAGCGCCGCCGAACGGCGCCAGGACGCCACCAGCGCCGAGCGCGCGGCCTCGTCCGTTGCGATGGCGGCATGAACCCTGTCGGCATGCCCGACTGCCACAGTGGCGCTCACTCGCTCCTCCCGGAATGCGCGGCGACTTTTCTGCGGGGCCTGATCGGCCGCGACCGTCTCCTCCGGACGGCGCGGCACGAGGTCATTGTATCCTTCCGGATAGAACGGTCAATCACCCGTCATCGCGGGCGGCGGGCGGGGAACGGCGGGCGGGCCTTCCGGGCAGCTCGCCCTGCGCGAACAGCCGGATCGTGCCGTATTGGCCGTCATAGCCCGGATCGCGGATCACGCTGCCGGCCCTGAGCCGCGCCACCGCCTCGCCGAGCAGCGGATCGCAGCGAGCCACGTCCTCGGCCGGAAC
>JACZJD010000280.1 GCA_014860725.1 Aquamicrobium sp. | reverse complement strand
TCCGAGCAGCGCCAGGTCGGGATGTTGCCGAGGATCGCCTTGCGGCCGGTGTAGAACTCGACGATCTCGGGCATGTAGGAATAGATCGCCTTGTCGTCGGCGATGCCCGTCCCCGGCGCGTTGGCGATGGTGATGTTGCCGGCGCGGTAGACGTCCATGATGCCCGGCACGCCGAGCGCGGAATCCGGGTTGAAGGTCAGCGGGTCGAGATAGGCGTCGTCGACGCGGCGGTAGAGCACGTCGATCTGCTTGTAGCCCTGCGTGGTGCGCATGGCGACATGGCCCTCGACCACGCGCAGGTCGTGGCCCTCGACCAGCTCGACGCCCATCTGGTCGGCGAGGAAGGCGTGTTCGAAATAGGCGGAGTTGTAGCTGCCGGGGGTGAGCACGGCGAGCGTGGGCGGCGCGTCGATGTTGCGCGGCGCGACCGCCGACAGCGACTGGCGCAGGAGCTGCGGGTAGTTCTCGACCGGGCGCACCTTGATCGTCTGGAACAGCTCGGGAAAGAGCTGCATCATCGTCTCGCGGTTCTCCAGCATGTAGGAGACGCCCGACGGCGTGCGGGCGTTGTCCTCCAGCACGAAGAAATCGTTCTCGCCGGTGCGCACGATGTCGACGCCGATGATGTGGGTGTAGACGCCGGCCGGCGGCCGCACGCCGATCATCTCGGGCAGGAAGGCCTCGTTGGCGGCGATGAGCTGCTTGGGGATGCGGCCGGCGCGCAGGATCTCCTGCCGGTGGTAGATGTCGTCGAGGAAGGCGTTGAGCGCCTGCACGCGCTGCTCGATGCCCTGCGTCAGCCGCCGCCACTCCGCGCCCGAGAGGATGCGCGGCACGATGTCGAACGGGATCAGCCGTTCGGCCGCCTCCTCCTCGCCGTAGACGGCGAAGGTGATGCCGGTGCGGCGGAAGACGCGCTCGGCGTCCTGCATCTTCTCGGTGAGGCGAGCCGGGTCTTGCGACTGGAGCCAGCCGTCATAGCTCGCATAGGGTTGTCTCGGCCCGCCCTGCTGCGGGTGCATCTCGTCGAAAGCGACCAAGCGGATACTCCCTCTCGGATCATTTCAATGAGCGGCCTCCGCAAAAGCAAGAAAAATCGCCGGCAAACCAAGTCCGCGGCCGGCATTTCGCCGAATCTGCCGGATCGCTAGGCATTTTGCCCGGCAGGATGCAGGCCGTGCCGGCGATTGCGGCAAAGGCGGGGGGCCGGGATCAGGCCGACTGGCGCACGACGATCCCGTAGCCGAGATCGACCCTCGCCGGCGCCTCCGCCTCGCCCGCGATGCGGGCGAGAAGCAGCCGCGCCGCCTCGGCGCCGATCTCGTAGCGCGGGATGCGCACGGTGGTCAGCGCCGGCATGACCTGGGCGGCGAGGTCGATGTCGTCGAAGCCGGCGATGGCGATGTCGTCCGGAACGCGAATGGCGCGCCGCGCCGCCTCGAACAGGCCGCCGGCGGCCAGCACGTCGTTGGCGAAGAAGACGGCGTCGACGCCCCCTGCCCCGGCGAGCTCGGCGAAGGCGCGCGCGCCGTTCTCCAGCGTGAAGAAGGCTTCGCGGATCAGGGCCGGATCGACCTCGAGCCCGTGGTCGCGCAGGGCCTCGCGGTAGCCGCGCAGGCGCTCGGCGGCGCGGTCGTTGTTGAGCACCGGCGCCGAGACGAAGGCGATGCGGCGATGGCCGCGCCCGGCGAGGTACCGGGTCATGGCATGGGAGGCGTCGCGGTTCGAGAAGCCGACCAGCATGTCGAACGGCGCGTCGGTCATGGCCCAGGTCTCGACGATGGGCACGTCCGAATTGGCCATCAGCCGGCGGGTGCGCTCGGAATGGGTGACGCCGGTGAGCACGAGGCCGCTCGGCCGCTGGGCGAGGAAGGCTGCGACAAGCGCGCTTTCGGCCTCCGGCGAATAGCCGCTGTTGGCGAGGAGAAGCTGGTAGCCGGCTTCGTGCAGCACGTCGGTCATGCCCTGCACCTTGTCGGCGAAGATCGAGTTGACGATGGTCGGGATTATGACGCCGATGGTGCGGGTGCGCCGCGAGGCGAGGCCGCCGGCCAGAAGGTTGGGGATGTATCCCGTCTCCTCGATGGCGGCCCAGACGAGCTTGCGCGTCGCCTCGCTCACGGTCTCGGGCTTGTTCAAGGTGCGCGAGATGGTGATCGCCGACACGCCGGCGAGCCTGGCGACGTCCTCGATGCGGACCGCCGCATGCCCTGCGCGCGCGCCGCGCCGCTTCCCGGTCTCGTCCAGCGACATTGGTCCTGTCCCTCTTCCGATAGCGCTAACATAGGTTGCCCGCACGGTCGAGCAGCACGTTGACGGGACTGATTGTTAGCGCTAACATTCACCCTAGGCAACGGAGGACGAAGCCGTCGAAAGCCGGGAGGGGCCGAGAACGCATCGCCGCGCGGCGCGTTCCGGGACCGAGGCAAAGGGCGGCCGCCACCGGCGGCAAGGCTGACAGGGAGGAGAGATGTCGAACGTCCTGCCAGCGGCAGCCAAGAGCGGCGCCGCGCAACCGGCACGGGGAAGACGCGGCGGCCGCGCGCTGCGCGCCGTCCTGTTCCCGGCTCTGCCGTGGCTGATCATCATCGCGCTCTGGTATGCGATCCACCATTCGGGGCTGGTGCGGCCAGCGCTGGTGCCGGCGCCGCACGCCGTCTTGGCGCGGTTCTGGACGCTGCTGACCGCGCAGTCCTTCCTCACCGACATGTGGATGTCCACCCAGCGGGTGATCCTCGGCGTCGTGCTCGGCGTGGCCTGCGCCGTGCCCATCGGCTTCCTGATCGGCTGGTACGCCCCGGTGCGCGCCTTCGTGAACCCGCTGATCAATTTCTTCCGCGCCCTGCCGCCGATCGCGCTGATCCCGCTGGTGATCGTCTATTTCGGCATCGGCGAGGGCGCGAAGGTCATCATCCTGTTCTACGCCGCCTTCTTCGCCGGCGTGATCGTCATGTACGAGGGCATCTCGCAGATAAACCCGATCTTCATCCGCGTGGCGCGGACGCTGGGGGCGACGGACGGCGAGATCTTCCGGCGCATCATCGTGCCGCTGTCGCTGCCGCATGTGGTGACGGCGCTGCGCGTCGCGCTCGGCGTCGCCTGGGCGACGCTGGTCGCCTCCGAGCTGATCGCCGCCCAGCGCGGGCTGGGCGCGGTGATCCAGGACGCCACCGCCTTCTTCCAGCTCGACACGATCTATGTCGGCATCATCACCATCGGCACCATTGCGCTCGCCATGGACACCGCGCTGCGCGTTGTCAGCCGCCGTCTCCTGTCGTGGCAGGAAAGGATCGACCAATGAACGCCGCGCCGGACCGCATCAGCCTCCAGCATGTCGACATGCGCTTCAACACCGAGCGCGGCGACCTGAAGGTGGTGGACGACGTGTCGCTGACCATCCGCGAGGGCGAGTTCGTCGCGCTGGTCGGACCGTCCGGCTGCGGCAAGACCACGCTTCTCAACATGATGGCCGGCTTCATCCGCCCGACGGGCGGGCATGTGCTGCTCGACGGCACCGCCATCACCGGGCCGGGCCGCGACCGCGGCGTCATGTTCCAGGAATACGGCGTGTTCCCGTGGCTGACGGTCAAGGAGAACATCGCCTTCGGCCTGAGGCTCGCCGCCAACCGGGTGCCGGCGGCGGAGCGCGAGGACATCTGCCAGCGCTACATGCGGCTGATGCGGCTGACGGATTTCGCCAACGCCTATCCGAAGACGCTTTCGGGCGGCATGCGCCAGCGCGTGGCGCTCGCGCGCGCCTATGCCGTCAACCCGTCCTTCCTGCTGATGGACGAGCCGTTCGGCGCGCTCGACGCCCAGACGCGCACGGCGATGCAGGACCTGCTGCTCGAGGTGCTGGCCAGCGAGAACAAGACGGTGGTGATGATCACCCATTCGGTGGACGAGGCGCTCTACCTCGCCTCGCGCATCATCGTGATCTCGGCGCGGCCGGCGCGCATCCGCAAGGTGATCGACGTGCCGTTCGGCTATCCGAGGCAGGACGACATTCAGGAACTGCCGGAATTCTCGGCGCTGCGCGCCGAGATCAGGGAACTGGTCATGCAGGAATACGCTGCCCAGGAGCAGCAGGCGCGCCTGCGCCTGTCGGACTAGAGCGAGGAACGAGGAGACGGATCGCCGGCCGCCGCGCGCGGCGCTCCGGAAAAACCAAGGGTGGAGGAGACCATGAAGATCACGCATCACCGCATCAGCCGCCGGGGGCTTCTGCTCGGAACCGGCGCCGCCGTGGCGGCGGCCGGCCTGTCGATGCCCGCCATCGTGCGGGCGCAGACGCCGCTGCGCGTCGGCTACCTGCACACACTCGCCGTCGACGGCCAGATATGGCTGGCCGACCACATGGGCGAATGGGGCAAGCAGGGCCTCGCCCCGGCCTTCACCCAGTTCACGACCGGGCTGGAGCTGTTCCAGGCGATGATCGGCGGCTCGATCGACGTGCTGGCGACGGGCGCCGTCATCTCCAACTTCCCGGCGCGGGGGCAGGGCAAGGCGTTCCTGATGAACGACGTCGAGCGCGCGACGGCGCAGCTGTGGGTCAACCCCGCGGCCGGCGTGTCGAGCTTCGAGGACCTCAAGGGCAAGAAGCTGTCGACGACGACGGGGACGACGGCGCACGTCTTCCTCGACCGGGCGCTGCGCGCCAACGGCGTGATCCCGGGAGAGGACGTCGAGATCGTCAACCAGCGCATGTCGGACGCCGTGACCTCGTTCATCTCGGGGGCCGTGCCGGCGGTGGCGCTGTGGGTGCCGTTCAACGTCTCGGTCCGCGACAACCTGCCGGACGCCAGGATGCTGATCGACGCCTCGGCCTTCTATCCGGAAGCGGCGATCATGGGCGGCTGGGCGACGACGCAGGAGTTCCTCGACGGCAACCGCGAGACGCTGGTGAAGATCGTCAAGGCATGGGCGCCGGCCAACGACTTCCTGCTCAACTCCTCCGAGGAGGCGCTGAAGATCCTGCAGGAGAAATACTATCCCAACGTGCCGCTCGCCGACCTCACCGAGCAGTATCAGGCGCAGGAGATGTTCTCCGCCGCGGACTGGGTCGCGAAGTACGACGACGGCACGGTGGTCAACTGGCTGCAGCAGGTGACCGACTTCTATGTCGAGGCCGGCGGCATCGAGAACCCGGTGCCGGCCTCCGAATATTTCGTCGCCGACATCTACAAGGAAGCGATGGCCGGCTGACGCGCGCGGCCGTTCGGCTGCCCGCCGGAGGCGGCCGGACAGCCCTCCCCCGCTTTCGCCGCGGTTCCCGGGCCGGGAACCGCGGCGGTCCCTTTCCGGCATCCTTCCGGCCTTCGCGCAGCCTGCGGCTCCCGCGTCCGTCGTCGCGACGGACGCCCTTCCTTCTCCATGCATGGGCGGATGCCCCGCACATCGGGCGAAAAACTTGTCATCTGCCGAGTTTTTTCGTCCGAATTTGCGTTAACGCAATGTGGATGTCCTATCCTGGTACACATTGCGCGCCCCTTGGCGCATTGTGCGCGGGCGCTTGCGAAGCGCCGCCGCACGGTCGCGTCCGGGCTATCGGCGGCAACGGCTTCGCGGGGGCAAAGCGGTGACGACTCAGGACAGGCCGGAACTTCCAACGACGCAGCCGGACGCAAAGCTCGGCTCCTTCCTCATAAACTCCTCGCTGAATGAAGTACCGTTCATGATGGACGAGCTTTTCTTCTCCCGGACGGACACGCGCGGAAGAATCCTCGCCGGCAACGACGTCTTCCAGCGCGTCAGCCAGTATTCGTGGGAGGAGATGACGGACCGGCCGCACAACATCGTGCGCCATCCCGACATGCCGCGCGCGGTCTTCTTCCTGCTGTGGGAGCGGATCAGGTCCGGGCTGCCGGTCGGGGCCTATGTCAAGAACCGCTCCAAGGACGGCCGCCACTACTGGGTCTACGCCGTGGTCACGCCGGTCGAGGACGGCTACCTCTCGGTGCGGCTGAAGCCGACCAGCGCGCTGTTCGCGGCGGCCTCCGGCCTCTACGCCGCGATCCGGGCGCAGGAGAACGAGAGCGATTGCAAGCCGGCCGACAGCGCGCAGCGCCTGCTCAAGGGCCTGAAGGACAGCGGCTTCGGTACCTATGCGGCGTTCATGGCCGCGGCGCTGAGCGCGGAGATGCGGGCGCGCGAGGCCGCCGTCGGGCGCAACCGCTGGCCGGCGCTCGACCAGTTCGACGAGCTCGCCCGCTCGGCGCAGATCCTCCTCGCCACCACGGCGCGCATGCTCGAGCTGACCGCCGCCTTCCGCTACACGCCGAGCAACCTGCGGATACAGGCCGCGCGCATGGGCGACGAGGGGCGCGCCATCGGCGAAATCTCGACCAACTACGGCAGGATTTCGGAATCGATCGTCAGCAACCTGCAGGAGCTCTATTCGGCCGCCGAGGAGGTGTTCTCGACGGTCAATGACGGCCTGTTCCTCGCCTGCACGGCGCGGCTGCAGGAGGAGATGGCGCGCTTCTTCGACCTGGAGATTTCCGGCGAGGACGTGGCGCGGCGGCAGGAGGCCGCGCGCCTGCTGCGCCAGACCGAGGACTACGCCGCCCACGCCGCGCAGAAGTTCGACCTGATCAAGGCGCGCATCGCACGGTTCTTCGAGCTGACGGGCGAGATGAAACGCCTCGTTTCCGGGCTGGTGGCGGTCCGCGTCATGGGCAAGGTCGAGAGCGTGAACATGTATAACGGCATGTTCCGGGAGCTCATCTCCGATCTCGAGCAGGGGCAGGCCGACCTGTCGGCCGGCCTCAACGAAATCTGGAACGTCAACAACAGGATCAGCGACAACATCAGGCACATCGAAAACAGCAGGTAGAGACCACATTCCCGATCCCGGGCGAACTCAGGCCAACCCGCCCGGCATTCTCGTCCGTTGCGGCTTTGCGGAAGCCGGAGCGGGCGCTCGTCCATGCAGTGAAATTCCAAGAAGGACGGCGACGGCCCGCCGGAACCGCCTGCCCCGCGCTCACGCGCGGGCGCGGACGGCAGGCGATCTGCCGTGAATAGACAGGCCGCTGTTCAGAGTTTTCTGCACGGTATCGTACATTATCATGGCTAATTTTAAATTAACGATGATGTGTATACTCGTATCACCAAAGTAAATGCCCCGTTCTCTGGTGCCCCGCCATGACAAACTCTTCTCCGCCGAGACCGGCGTTCAACAGGATCCTCCTGTCCCTGCCGCAGGACGCGCGCAGCTTCCTCGAGGAGCGCGCCGAGACCAGGGAGATGAAGCCCGGCGACGTCATCTTCGAGGAGGGCGCGGTCGTCACCCACGCCGTGTTCCCGCACGAGGGCGTCATCTCGCTGATCGCGACGATGGAGAACGGCCGCTGCGTGGAGAAGTCGCTGATCGGGCCGGAAGGCTTCGTCGGCTTCGCCATCGCCATGGGCGGCAAGACGGTGCTCGGGCAATCGGTGGTGCAGGTGGCGGGGCGCGCCTCGTGGGTGCCGGCCGCGGAGGTGGAGGCCGCGCTGGCGCGCTTCGACTGCCTGCGCGAGGCGATGCTGCGCTTCACCAAGGCGCATATCGCGCAGCTCATGGAATCGCTCGCCTGCACCAGCATGCACTCGGCCGAGCAGCGGGTGTCGCGCTGGCTTCTGCACGCCCACGACCGGGTGGCGGGCGACACCTTTCACATCACCCAGGAGACGGTGGCGACGCTGCTGGCGCTGCGCCGCGCCACGGTCAACGCCATCTGCTCCGAGCTGATGGAGACGGGCGCGATCTCCTACCATCGCGGCGCGCTCAGCGTCATCGACCGCGGCCGGCTGCTCGACCGGGCCTGCGAGTGCTACGGGCGCATCCAGATGGCGGCCTCGCTCTGAGGCGTTCGCGCCGAGCGGGCGGCAGGGACAGAAAAAGGGCCGGCGCGGCGGCCGGCCCCTTTCTTCGCGATCGGAACGGCCTCAGCCGTAGCGGTACGGCGCGCCGGCCGCGCGCATGGTCTCGGCGTATTTCTTCAGGATCTCGACCACGCGGGCGTTGCGCGGGCTGGAGGCGGCGATCTCGTCCCAGAACTGCATTGCCTGATCCTCGACCGTCTTCCACTCCTCCTCGGGAATGGTGGTCAGCTCGAGCTTGCCGCCGCTGGTGCGGTAGTGCGCCTCGCCCCACCAGTACCAGTGCTGGCGGTAGTAGTGCGAGGAATCGATGGTGAGCCTGTAGATCTGCTGGAGATGCTCCGGCACCTCGTTCCAGCGGTCGGTGTTGACGAAGTAGGAGCCGGCCCACGCGCCGCTGATGTTGTTGGTGAGGTAGTATTTGGTGATGTCGGCCCAGCCGACCGTGTGGGTCTCGGTCGAGCCGCACCAGGCGACGCCGTCGATCTCGCCGGTCTGGATCGCCACCTCGATGTCCTCCCACGGCAGCGTCACCGGCACCACGCCGAGACGCTCGAGGAAGCGGCCGCCGGTGGGGAAGGTGAAGACGCGCAGGCCCTGGAGGTCGGCGAGCGAGCGGATGGGCTTGGTGGTGGCGAAGTTGCAGGGGTCCCACGCGCCGGTCGACAGCCAGGTCACGCCCGGCACCTCGGCATAGGCCTCCTCCCAGATCTCCTTCAGCCCGTACCATTCCCACAGCACCGGCACGTCGAGGCTGTAGCGCGAGGCGAAGGGAAAGTAGGCGCCGAACACGGCGACGTCGACCGGCGAGGCCGCGGAATCGTCGTCGGACTGCGCGGCGTCGATGGTGCCGGTCTGGACGGCGCGGAACAGCTCGCCCTGCGGCACGAGCTGGTCGGCGGTGTAGAGGTCGATGACCATCTCGCCGTTGGCCGCCTTGTTGAAGGCGTCGATGGCCGGCTTGATGACGTGCTCGGCGAGCGAGGCGCCGGCATAGGTCTGCAGCCGCCAGCGGATCGGCGCCTGCGCCTTGACATAGGGCGCGGCGAGCGCCGTCGCGCCGACCGCGCCGGCGCCGGTGACGCCGGCCTTCCTGAGGAAGTCGCGCTTGGTGATGATGCGTTTCGTGCTCATGCAGGTTCTCCCATTGCGGTTGTCCGAAGCATCTGCCCCCATTGCCGGGTTTCCCGTGTGCGCCGTTCCGGCGTCTCGTTATCCTTCCCGACGCCCGCCCATCGCCGCGGTCGCTACCGGCCCGTGTAGAGGTTCGGCAGCCACAGCGCGATCTGCGGGAAGATCATGATGATGACCATAGACAGCACCATCAGGAAAAAGAACGGCCAGATCGAACGGTAGATGTCGCCCAGCGAGATGTCCGGCGGCGCCATGGCGCGCATCAGGAACAGATTGTAGCCGAAGGGCGGCGTGATGTACGCGATCTGGCAGGTGATGGTGTAGAGCACGCCGAACCAGATCGGATCGAAGCCGAGGCTCCTGACCAGCGGAATGTAGAGCGGCGCGACGATGACGAGCATGGCGGTGTCGTCGAGGAAGATGCCGAGGATGACGAAGGACAGCATCATCGCGATCAGGATCTCCCAGCGGCCGAGGTCCCAGGTGTGGAGCAGCAGGCCCTCGATGGCGCGCACGGCGCCGAGCCCGTCATAGACCGACGAGAAGCACAGCGCACCGAGGATGATCCACAGGAACATGCAGGACACGCCAAGCGTGTTGCGCGTCGAATCCTCCAGCACCCGGCGGTTCAGGCGGCCGGTGACGAGCGCGGCCAGCATGGCGAGCGCGGCCCCCACGACCGAGCTTTCGACCAGGCTGGTGACGCCGGTCATGAACAGGCCCATGATGGCGGCGAAGATGCCGATGGGCAGGATGCCGGCC
>JACZJD010000036.1 GCA_014860725.1 Aquamicrobium sp. | reverse complement strand
GCGGGGGCGCCGCGCGGCAAAACCCTTGACCGCCGCAGCGGGCGGTCCGGACGCCTTTCCCTGGGACGCCGCAATGGCGGCCGGGCTCGGCCTGCTGCGGCTTTCGCCGGCGCATTTCTGGGCGATGACCCCGCGCGAGCTGGAACGGGCGCTGTCGGCGTTTTCCGCGCCGCGCCGCGAGCCGCCGGAACGCGCAGCGCTGGAAGCGCTGATGCGCGCCTTTCCCGACATGACCTGAGCCGACATCAAGGAGGAGCGCCGCGATGGCCGAGAACGAAACCGGCGGAACCTTTTCGATCGACATCGACATCGCTCCCGTGGCCGAGGCGCTGGGGCGGCTGGAGGGCCTGTCGCGGTCGTTCGGGGCGCAGCTGAGCGGGGCGCTGAGAAGCGCGGTCGTCCACGGCCGCGACCTCGAGGACGTGCTGCGCGGCCTCGCCACGAACCTCGCCGGGATGGCGCTCAGCCAGGGGCTGAAGCCGCTGGAGGGGCTGGCGAACAGCGCTTTTTCCGGCATCTTTTCGGCGCTGCGCTCGATCATTCCCTTTGCCGAGGGCGGCGTGCCGGGGCGCATCGTGCCCTTTGCCGAGGGCGGCGTCGTGTCCCGGCCGAGCTACTTTCCCATGGGCCGTGACATCGGCCTGATGGGCGAGGCCGGCGCGGAGGCGATCCTGCCCTTGCGCCGCGGCGCCGACGGCAGCCTCGGCGTCACCGCTTCGGGCGGCGGCACCCCGGTCAACGTCGTCTTCAACGTGTCGACGCCCGACGCAGCCTCGTTCCGCAAGTCCGAGGCGCAGATCACCGGCATGCTGGCGCGGGCGGTATCGCGAGGCGCACGCACGCTTTGAGCGACGGCAGCAAGCAATCGAGGAGCCCATGAGCGAATTTTCGTCCTTCCACGA
The DNA here is from genome assembly GCA_014860725.1 of Aquamicrobium sp. Next base: position 888 of record JACZJD010000036.1, on the reverse strand, counting down.
CGTGCGCTTTCCGCTCGCCGTGTCGTTCGGCGCGACCGGCGGGCCGGAGCGGCAAAACGAGATCGTCACGCTGACCTCGGGGCGCGAGCGGCGCAACGCGCGCTTTTCCCGGTCGCGGAGGCGCTACGACGCCGGCACCGGCGTGCGCTCGGCCGAACAGCTCGCCGAGGTGATCGCCTTCTTCGAGGCGAGGCGCGGTTCGCTGCACGCCTTCCGCTTCCGCGACCCGTTCGACATGAAGTCCTGTGCCTATGCGGCGGCGCCGTCGCCGTTCGACCAGGCGGTCGGTACCGGCGACGGCGAGACGCTGCGTTTCGCGCTGGCCAAGACCTACGGCGAGGGCGACGAAGCCTACCGGCGGCCGATCGAGAAGCCGGTGGCGGAAAGCGTGCGCGTGGCACTCGACGGCGTCGAGACTGCGGCGTTCACGGTCGATGCGCAAACCGGCGAGATCGTCTTCGCCGAGGCGCCGGCGAACGGGGCGGCGATCACCGCCGGCTTCGAATTCGACGTGCCGGTGCGCTTCGACATCGCGCATCTGTCGGTCAGCCTGACCGCCTTCCGCGCCGGGCAGATCCCGACGATCCCGCTGGTCGAGGTGGCGCCGTGACCGACTATTCCGAAGCGATGCTTGCGCATATGGCGCGCGAAGTGACGACGCTTTGCCACTGCTGGCGCCTGGAGCGGCGCGACGGGGCGGTCAGCGGCTTCACCGACCACGACCGGCCGCTGACGGTCGGCGGCACGCTCTACGAGCCGCGCTCGGGATTTTCGGCGAGCGAGGCGCGCGACACGCTGGGGCTCGCCGTGGACACGGTCGACGTCGAGGGGGTGCTCTCCTCGGACGGCATTGCCGACGAAGACGTCGCCGCCGGGCGCTACGACGGC
>JACZJD010000279.1 GCA_014860725.1 Aquamicrobium sp. | reverse complement strand
GCTCGGCGCGGCGCGGGCGCAGGTGCACGAGAACTACATCGTCGCGCAGACCGACACGTCGCTCGTCATCGTCGACCAGCACGCCGCCCACGAACGGCTTGTCTACGAGGCGCTGAAGCAGGCGCTGGCGGCGCGGACGGTGCCGTCGCAGATGCTGCTCCTGCCGGAGATCGTCGATCTTTCCGAGGACGATGCCGGGCGGCTGGCCGGCCAGGCCGGGCTTCTCGCTCGCTTCGGCCTCGAGCTGGAGCGCTTCGGCCCGGGCGCGGTGGCGGTGCGGGCGACGCCGGCCATGCTGGGCAAGGTCGACGTGCAGCAGCTGGTGCGCGACCTTGCCGACGAGATCGCCGAGACCGACACGATCGAGACGCTGAAGGAACGGCTCGACGCCATCGCCGCCACCATGGCCTGCCACGGCTCGGTGCGGTCCGGCCGGCGGCTCAGGCCCGACGAGATGAACGCGCTCCTGCGCCAGATGGAGGCGACGCCCGGCTCCGGCACCTGCAACCACGGCCGGCCGACCTATGTCGAGCTGAAGCTCAGCGACATCGAGCGGCTGTTCGGCCGGCGCTGAGCCGCCACCGTCGGGCCGCAATCGCGCGGCACAGGCATTTTCGGGCAATGCAAAGGAGGCGCGGGGAGCGCGGGGGCATGGACGCCACAGACATCTTCTTCCGCCTCGCCGGCGGCTTCTACCTCATCGCGGGCTGGTTCGGCGTCCGCACCGTCCTGATGGATTCGCTGCTCGACAAGGCGCTCGCCGCGCTGTCGGCGGGCAAGGAGGACCCGGCGGAGCGCAGCCGGCGCTGGATCGTCGGCACCTCGACCGTGGGGATCGGCGCCAGCGGCGCGGCGCTGCTCGCCATGAGCAGCTGGGCGCTGCCGCTGTTCCTCGCCAGCACCGCGGCGCAGGCGGCGTGGATCGCGGGCGGCCGCCGCTTCTTCATCCCCGAGGAGGAGGACGACGAGGCCGCGCGGCGGCAGGTCGTCAATGCGCCCATCCTCTACGGCGCGGTCACGGCCGGTGTCGTGTGGCTGTGGAGCGCCGGCCGGCTCGCGCCCTGGGGCGACCCGCTCGGCATCGCCGCGCCCGCGCTCGCCGCGGCGGGGCTGGGCGCATGGTTCGTCCACCACATGGCGTGGAAGGCGCCGTCGCCCGGCGGCTTCGGCGACGACGACCCTGCCCCGGCCTTCGACGAGGACGAGGAAGCGCCGTCGAGCGTCACGATCGACCCCGCCTTCGGCTCGTATCCCCTCGTCGATGCGGCCACCGGCCGACGCTTCAACCATTTCCGCTGGCTGGACGAAGAGCTGGCGGGCCGCATCGAGGACTGGGACGACGGCTTCCAGCTCGCATTCGGCGAGGACAGCGAATGGCAGGAGATGCGCTTTCCCTCGACCAAGGAGGAAGCGGCCTGGCGCGCCGATGGGCTTGCCATCGCCGGGGCGCTGGAGGCGGTCTACGGAAGCGCAAACGTCTCGATCGGCGAGGGCTGGCTGCGGCCGCCGGCGCGGAACGCTTGACCTTGCCGCGCTTTTGTGGCGGAACCGGGCGGAGCAGGAAGGCGATGACGACATGAACCGTTTCGAGGGACCCGGCGGCCGCGAGGCGCGCATCCGCTATCTGGACGGCGATTTCCAGGTGCTGTCGCCCGGCACCTTCGTGCGCTGCGCGGTGACCGGCGACATCATCCCGCTCGACGAGCTGAAATACTGGAGCGTGGCGCGGCAGGAGCCCTATGTCAGCGCCGCGATCTCGCTCGCCCGCGAGCTGGAGCTGAACCCCGACCTGCGCAAGCGCTGACGGAAGACTATTTTTCGAGCCTGCGCCGCCGCCAGGCCTCGACCGTCTCGGCGACGATGGCGCGCGGTGCGCTGGCGATGTCGAAGACGGCCTCGATCTCGATCACCTTCGCCCGGCGCTTCAATTCCGCCATCGCCTCGCCGCCATGGTCGAGCCGCACCGCGTCCTTGGCCGTGGTGACGATCTCGAGGCCCTGCGCGTCGGCGGTCGAGAGGAGGTCCTGCGCGTCGAACTCGCTGTAGAAATGGTGGTCGCCGAAGCTCTTCGCCACCGCGACCTCGCCGCCCACGGCCGCGACCGTGTCGAAGAACTTGCCGGGATCGCCGATGCCGGCGAAGGCGAGGCAGCGGCGGC
>JACZJD010000278.1 GCA_014860725.1 Aquamicrobium sp. | reverse complement strand
GTCGCCGTCCGGCGCCTGCGCGACCTGTTCGCCCGCGGGCCCTCCGCGCCCGACCCTTCCGCACCCGGAAGCCCGGGAGGTGCGGCGTGAGCAATCTGGAACTCGGGCTCTGGTCGTTCCCGGTCCTGCTCGTGCTGATCTTCCTGCGCATCCCGATCGGGCTTGCGATGCTCCTGTGCGGGCTCGCCGGCACCTGGCTCGTCATGGGCACGACGGCGCCGATCCTGTCGCGGCTCAAGGTCGAGACCTACTCGACCTTCTCCAGCTACTCGCTGTCGATCGTGCCGCTGTTCCTGCTCATGGGCCAGTTCGCCTCGCTCGGCGGCATGTCGCAGGCGCTGTTCCGGGCCGCCAACGCCTTCCTCGGCCACCGGCGCGGCGGCGTCGCCATGTCGGCCATCGGCGCCTGCGCCGGCTTCGGCGCCATCTGCGGCTCCTCGCTCGCCACCGCCGCCACCATGTCGCAGGTGGCGCTGCCCGAGCTCAGGCGCTACGGCTATTCCGGCGCGCTCGCCACCGGCACGCTCGCTGCCGGCGGCACGCTCGGCGTCCTGATCCCGCCGTCGGTGGTGCTGGTCATCTACGCCGTCCTCGCCGAGCAGAACGTCGCCAAGCTGTCCGTCGCCGCCTTCGTGCCCGGCATCCTCGCCGCCGTCGGCTACATGGTGGCGATCGCGCTCTACGTGCGGCTCTATCCGGGGGCGGCCGGCTCCGGCCCGCGCCGGCCGTGGCGGGAGCGCCTTTCGGCGCTGGCCGAGGTCTGGCCGGTCGCGGCCGTGTTCCTCGCCGTGGTCGGCGGCATCTATGCCGGCTGGTTCACCCCCACCGAGGCGGCCGCGGTCGGCGCCGCCGGCACCGGCCTGATCGCGCTTCTCAATGGCGGCCTGACGCGCCGGACGCTGGTCGAGGCCATCCTCGCCACCGCCACCTCGACGGCGATGATCTTCTTCATCGTGTTCGGCGCGGCGATGTACAACAGCTTCCTCGCTTTGTCGCAGCTTCCGGCCGAGGCTGCCGCCTTCATCACCGGGCAGGGCTTCTCGCCCTGGGCGGTGCTGGTCGGCATCCTGATCTTCTACCTCGTCCTCGGCTGCTTCATGGATTCGCTGTCCATGATCCTGCTCACCGTGCCGATCTTCTTCCCGCTGGTCAGCGGGCTCGACTTCGGCATGGGCGCGGAGGATTTCGCGATCTGGTTCGGCATCCTGGTGCTGGTGGTGGTCGAGGTCGGGCTGATCACGCCCCCGGTCGGCATGAACCTCTTCGTCATCAATTCGATGGCCAAGGACGTGCCCATCCTCGCCACCTATCGCGGCGTCACGCCCTTCGTGCTCTCCGACCTCGTGCGCACGGCGATCCTCGTCGCCTTCCCGGCGATCTCGCTGTTCATGGTGAAATGGCTCTACTGAGCAGGATCAGCCGTACTGCTGTCGCACCAGCGCGTAGAGGTTGGTGCAGCGGGTGCCGGAGCGGCAATAGGCCAGCACCGGCTTCGGCAGCTCGGCGAGCGCCCGCGCCTGATCGTCCACGTTCTCCTGCGTCATGTGCCCGCTGACGACGGGGATGTAGCGGAACTCGAGCCCCGCGGCGCGCACCGCCGCCTCGACCGCGTCGTGCGGCACCGCCCCGTCCTCGCTGTCGGGGCGGTTGGAGATCACGCTCTTGAAGCCCGCCTCCTTGATGGCGGCCACGTGCTCGACGCCGATCTGCGGCGCGACGAAATAGTCTTCGGTGATCTGGCGGACTTCCATGACGCGTTCCCCGGATGAGAGGGCCATCATCTAGTCGCTCGGTCATGGCTTGCCAAGGCAAGGATGCCCGGATTTCCCGCCAACGCGGGAAATCCGGTTCCCATATCCGTCCTACGCCGCCCGGAACAGTCCGCCTTTGGCGGCCAGCGCCCGCAGGTGGTGGTCGGCGTCGCCGAAGGTGGCGTCGATCATCGTCACGCGCTTGAAGTAGTGGCCCACGGCATATTCCGCCGTCATGCCGACGCCGCCATGGAGCTGGATGGCGTTCTCGCCCACCAGCCGGCCGCCGCGGCCGATCTCCGCCTTGGCGGCATGGATGGCCCGCGCGCGCTCGTCCTCGTCCTCGCTGTCGGCGAGCGACGTGGCGTAGAGCGCCATCGAGCGCGCCTGCTCGGTGGCGACGAACATGTCCACCGCCTTGTGCTGCAGCACCTGGAACTGGCCGATCGCCACGCCGAACTGCTTGCGCACCTTGAGATAGTCGACGGTGAGCGCATGCATCGCCCCCATCGCGCCGACCGCCTCGGCGCAGAGCGCCGCGATGCCGGCATCGACGGCGC
>JACZJD010000277.1 GCA_014860725.1 Aquamicrobium sp. | reverse complement strand
GTCGTGCGCGGCGGCGAGGGCGTCGCGGCGGGCGGCAAGCGCGGCCTCGTCCTCTACCGGCGTCTCCCTGCCCAGACGGGTCAGCTCGCGCAGCGTGTCGCGCGGGCTCGCCTGCACGAAGAGGTCGCCGCGCAGGCTGCGCATCGGGATCTTGACGTCCACCGGGTCCTGGCCGATCCAGACGATTTCGGCGTCGTCGGACGGCTCCTCCAGGACCGGCACCCACGGGATCGGGCAGTCGATGGAGAGGATCAGGTCGGCATTGCGCAGAAGCTCGATCTTGGCGTCGGTGAAGTAGCCCTGATGCAGCGGGTGGTCGGCCGGCATGTTGACGTGGAAGGGGCGGATTTCCACCACCGGCACCACGAACTCCTCGGCGAAGGCCACCAGCGCCTCGACCGCGCCCTTCTCGCCGCCGAGCGAAGTCGTCAGGATCAGCGGCGCCTTCGCCGCGCGCAGCTTGGTCGCCAGATCGCGCATGACCTCCGGCGCCGGCACCGTCGGCGCGGGTGCGGGCATGGCGGGGTAGCGCAGCTCCTCCGGCGCCTCCTCCTCCAGCGGCTCGCGGGCGGCGGCCATGTAGACCGGACCGTTGGGCGCGGTGTGGGCGATCTGCAGCGCGCGCGAGACGGCTGCCGGGAAGGCGCGGCCGCTGCGCACCTCGTATTCCCACTTCACGTAGTTGCGGACGCTGCCGCGCTGGTCGTAGACGTCCTGCATCCAGTGGACGTAATGGTCGCGACCGCCGAAGCGCTCGCCGTTTTCCGTCCACGGCGCGAGGCCGGCGAAGATCAGCACCGGCAGCCGGTTGCGCAGCGCGTTGTGCAGGCCCGCGCCGAGGTTGAGCGTGCCGACGTCGACATGGGCGATGACGGCCTGCGCCCGCCCGGAAAAGTGCGCGTAGCCGAGCGCGCCGTTCATGGCCACGTTCTCGTGCTGGCAGATCACCAGCCGCGGCACGGCGGCGAGATTGTTGTTGGCGCCGTGCTTGGCCCAGCTCTCGATCAGCCCGGCATGGTCGGTCCCGAACACCGAGAACGCGACGTCGACCCCGCCGAGGGTGAGGGATTCGAGGAACGCGTCGCTCGCGGTGCGGGTCAGTGAAGTCGACATTCCATGTCCTTCTCGTCTCGGGGACCGCCGCGCATCGCAAGGGGCGCTCAGGGGCGATCGGTCATTCTGTGTCGTTGCGTCGGGCGCGGCCGTCGCCGGCCAGTCGCACGTGTCCTAGCTGTAGCGGTCGCTTCCCGCGTACCAGTCGGGGAAGTCGGGCGAGAGGCGCACCACGACGCTCTGCTCCTTCGAATATTCGTGCAGCGCGTTCCAGCCGTTCTCCTTGCCGTAGCCGGACGAGCCGAAACCGCCCCACGGCGAGGCCGGGTCGTTCTTGTGATGGTCGTTGATCCAGACGATGCCGGCCTGGACGCCGCGCGCCACGCGATGCGCCCGGCCGATGTCGCGGGTCCAGATCGAGGCGCCGAGGCCGAATTCGTGATCGTTGGCGATGCGCAGCGCGTCGGCCTCGTCCCTGAACGGCAGCACGCAGACCACCGGGCCGAAGATCTCCTCGCGCATGATGCGGTTGTCGGGCGACACGTCGGCGAAGACGGTCGGCTCGATGAAGAAGCCCTCGGCAAGCGCGCCGGACATCTGCGCCCGCTTGCCGCCGGCCACCAGCCGCGCGCCCTCGGCAAGGCCGGACTCGATGTATTCCAGCGTCTGGTCGAACTGGCTGCGCGAGATCACCGGCCCCATATCCGTCGTCCGGTCGAGGGGATCGCCCAGCCTGAATGCGGAGACCTTCTTCGCCAGCCTATCGACGAAGGCGTCGTAGATGGTCTCCTGGATGAGAAAGCGGGTCCCGGCCACGCACGTCTGGCCCGACGCGATGAAACCGGCGAACGCCGCTCCCGCGACAGCCTCGTCGAGAGGCGTGTCGTCGAACACGATGACCGGAGCCTTGCCGCCGAGCTCCATTGTCGCCGGGATGAGGCGCTGCGCGGCGGCGGTGGCGACGATACGGCCTGTCTCGGTGCCGCCTGTCAGGTCGATCTTGGCGATGCGGGGCGCTTCGCACAGCGCGCTGCCGACGACGCTGCCCGACCCCGGCACGACGTTGAGCACGCCGGCCGGCAGGCCCGCCTTGGTCGCCATCTCCGCGAACAGCAGCGGCGTGATCGGCGCGAGCTCCGGCGGCTTGACCACGACCGTGTTGCCGGCCGCCAGCGCCGGCGCGAGCTTCTTCAGGAAGATGAGGAGCGGATGGTTCCACGAGGTGATGAGCCCGACCACGCCGAGCGGGCTGAACTGGGTGTAGTTGAGATACTGGCCCTTGAACGGCTTGACGTGGCCCTCGAGCCCGCGCGCGATGCCGCCGAAATAGTAGAACCATTCCGGCAGGCGGCCGAGCTGCGCCGTCATCTCGCGGATCGCGCGGCCCGTCACCTGCGATTCCAGATGCGCGAACTCGTCGAGCCGCGCCTTCAGCGCGTCGCCGATGGCGTGGAGCACGCGGCTGCGCTCCAGCGCGTCGATCCCCGACCATACGCCGCTGTCGAATGCGGCCGCCGCGGTGGAGACGGCGGCCAGCATGTCCTCACGTTCGCCCTTGGCGATGCTGCCGACCTTTGCGCCGGTCGCTGGGTTGATGACCGTGGTGCGCTTGTCGCCGGAGGATTTCCGGAATTCGCCGCCGATGAACAGATCGAGCTCGATCGGTCGTGCGGCGGTGGTGGCTGCGTCTGCCATCGTCGTTCCCTATGCCTTGTCGGCGATGCGCCACAGCGTGTCGGCGAGGAGCCGCGCTCCCGCCGTCACATGCGCGGGCTCCGCCCATTCGTTCGGATTGTGGCTGATGCCGTCCCGGCACGGGATGAAGAACATCGCCGTCGGGCAGAAATAGTGAAGCTGCCGTGCGTCGTGCCCGGCCGCGGAATAGACGTCCATCATCGGCAGATCGAGCCCGGCCGCGACCTGCGACAGCACCGCGCGCAGCTCGCCCGAGAAGTCGAGCGACGGCGCATGGGCGATCTGCTTGAGCGCTGCCGTGCACGGCCCCTTCTCGCGCTCGACGGCGGCGCGGACGATGCCGTCCATCCGGTCGACCACGGCGGTGTCGTTGTGTCGGACGTCGACGGCGAAGAACACCTTTTCCGGCACCACCGACGGCGCGTTGGGGAAGACGTCGAACAGGCCGACCGTCAGCTTGAGGTCGTCCGGCTCGCGCGCCGCCTCGTCGATGGCGCACACCATGCGCGCGGCCGCCATCAGCGCGTCCTTGCGGTCCCTGCGCAGCGCCGTGCCGGCATGCGCGGCCTCGCCCGTCACCGTGACCCGATAGCGCCGCGTGCCCTGGATGCCGGTGACGATGCCGATGACCTTGCCGGCGCGCTGCAGGGCGTCGGCCTGCTCGATATGTCCTTCTATGAAGGCATGGACCGGCCGCCCGAGCGGGCGCAGCGGCACGTCAACGTCGCCGGCATGGATCTGCGCCACGGCCTCGCGCACGCTGACGCCGTCCGCATCGCGCACGTCGAGCAGAACGTCGAGCGGCTTGACGCCGGTATAGGCCTCCGATCCGGCCATGCCGGGCGAGAAGCGCGACCCTTCCTCGTTCATCCAGGCCACGATCTCGATCGGTCGCAGCGGCGTCCGGCCGCCGGTGACGATGGCCTCGACGGCTTCGAGCGCCGCCAGCACGCCGAAGGCGCCGTCGAACTTGCCGCCGGTCGGCTGGGAATCGATGTGCGAGCCGGAAAGCACGGGCGCGGCATCCGGATCGCGCCCTTCGAGTCGAAGGAAGAGGTTGGCCGCGGCGTCCGTATAGGGCTGGAGGCCGATGCGGCGGCCCCATTCGACGAGCATCGCCCGCGCCTCGGCCTCTTCCGGCGACAGGGCGGGGCGGTTGACGCCGCCGTCGCTGCGGGCGCCGCAGCGCGCCAACTCCATGTGGCGCTGCCAGAGCCGCTCCCCATCCACAAGATCCGATGGCCGCTTTTCGCCGGACGCTTCCGCCATGACCTCATTTCCGTCAACCGGGCCCGAGCCCTCGGCCAACTATGATCACCATTTGGCATACATGCAATACGATTTCGTATAATTTGTGAGGATTCATCGGGTGCCGCGCGCGACAGCGGAGGCGAGCGTTCTCCGGCTCCAATCGCTAATAGCATGAAATCGCAACGGATTGTGGCTGCACGCAAAGGTGCAGGCTTGGGCCAATGGCGATTGGCGTGCATGATCCGTGATTTTGCACGCATCTTCGGGCGTTTGCGGGGCGAAACAGGAGTCGAGGAGGCCGCGAAGTGCCCCGGAAAACCCAATCGGAAGCCGCTTGCTGGTCCCGGTGGGGGACGGGGAGAGGAGGGAAACCCCGTCGTCTCCCTCTAAAGCCGGCGCCGAGCGCCAATTCAACGGATGCGGCCGTCACGCGCGCGCCGTTGCCGGCGAAAACCGTGTCGGACTTGGCGGCAGCTACCGTAGAGAGTGCGGAAAGCCGCTCGTGCCGCTCCCGCGCATCGTCCTCTCAGCAGCGGCCGGTGGCGTTCCGGCCGAGCGATCCGCTCCCTCAACGCCGGCCGGCATTCTCCTCCTCGGTCCGGCTGAGGAAATGGATGAGATCGGACAGGCCCTCGCCGAGAAGCGTGACGTGCGAGCGCATCGCCTTGCTCGCGCCGGCGCTGTCGCCGGTGAGGATGGCTTCCATGATGGTGTTGTGCTCGTCGATCGACGCCTTCATGCGGTCCGACTGGTAGGTGATGATGCGGCGGTAGGGCGAGGTCTTCACCGTCAGCCGGCGCAGATGGTCCTGCAGCACGCGGTTGTGGCTCGCCGCCGAGATGGCGTCGTGGAAATCGAGATTCGCGAGGTAGAAGCCCTCGGCGTCGCCGGCCAGGGCCGCGGCCGCGCAGGCCTTCTGCGTCGCCTGCAGCGTTTCCTTCTGCTCCGGCAGGATGCGCCGCGCCGCCTGGGCCGCCGCCAGCGCCTCCATCTCCGCCACCACGCTGAAGGCGTCGAGGAGATCGGCCACGGCGAGCTTGGCGACCTGCAGTCCCTGCCGCCCGCGCGACACTACCAGACCGCTGGCCGAAAGACGCTGCAACGCCTCGCGAATCGGCGTGCGCGACACGCCGAAGCTCTCCGCGAGCTGGCGCTCGTCCAGCCGGTCGCCGGGCTTGCGGACGCCCTGCAATATCTCCTGCTCCAGTCGTGTCGCCACTTCCGCGGTCAATGAGGTCGCTTCGCTGTCCAGCATGGTTCCTTCCTCTCCCGGCGTCCTGTCCGGCCGCCACCCTTACCGTCTCTGCTTCAAAACTGGCGGGCAAACAAGCCTTGATGAACATGCATCCCACCCCCTTGTGGCATGCATCTTTGTCAAAAATGCCGTTGAGCAATTTCGGCATACAATATTGACTTATTCCGCATGCCATTGCCATAGTGCATTCGACGTGCGCGCCGCGCACTGGGGAGAACGCCATGAGAAGTTTTGAACAGCGGAACGCGCATTTCGACAGGCTGGTGAACACGAAGGGGCTGCGCTGGCTCGGCCAGAACACCAACCACGCCCCGGTGCACCCGGCGGTGGTCGAGGCCATGCAGCGGTGCATCGCCGAGGAGGAGTTCCACATCTACGGCCCGCCGGCCGGCCTGGAGGAACTGCGCGAGGGCATCATTGCCGATCTCGGGCTCCCCGGCCTGTCGGCGCTGGTCTCCGACGGCGCGGTCGCCTCGCTCTATCATGCATGCCACACGCTGCTTTCCCCCGGCGACGAGTTCATCACCACCGACCCGACCTGGAACTGGCCGATGGCCTTCGCCCGCGCCGTCGGCGCCACGGTGAAGCAGATCCCGATCTACGGCGAGGAATACGGCTACCGCCTCGCGCCCGAGAGGCTGGCGGCGGCGATCACGCCGAAGACGAAGCTCATCTATCTCGTCGATCCGAACAACCCGCTCGGCACCGCCTGCACGCGGGAGGAGATCGCCGCGATCGCCGACATCGCCCGCAAGGCCGACGCCTGGCTCATCCACGACTGCACCTACCGGCATTTCGCCTACGACCACACGCTGGCGGCGACGCTCTACCCGGAGAAGACGATCACCATCTACAGCTTCTCCAAGTGGCTGGGGCTGGCCGGCCTGCGCGTTGGCGCCATCGTCGCCCACCCGGATCTGGTCGAGCGGCTGGCGGTCGCGCCGCCCAACAATCTCGGTTCCTCGATCCTGTCGCAGCGCGCCGCCGCCGCCGGCATCCGGGTGAAGGCGGAATGGTTCCCGCAGGTGCTCGAACTGACGCGGTCCAACCAGAAGCTGGTCAAGGACGCCGTCGACCGCATCGACAGGCTCGAAATGCCGGTCTTCCCGTCGAGCGGCAATTTCGTGGTCATCGAGACGCAGAAGGCGGGCGTCGCGCCCGAGGCGCTGGTGGCGGAATACCAGAAGCGCAACATCATGATCCGCCAGGGCGCCTACCACACGCCCAATTTCGGCGACCGCTTCGTCAAGGTCAGCACCTCGGTGCCGGCCGAATGGGTCGAGGAATTCGTCGCCCTGCTGCCCGATCTGGTCGAGCGCGCGCGCGGCAACAACGAGCAAGTCAAGCTTTTCTGACTGTTGGCGTCACGCGGGCAGTGCAGGCACAAATCGGGAGAACGAGATGGACCTTGGTCTGAAGGGTAAGAAAGTCCTCATCACGGGCGCGTCGCAGGGCATCGGCGAGGGGCTGGCGACGTCGTTCGCCGAGGAAGGATGCGCGCTGCACCTGGTGGCGCGCTCGGGCGACCGGCTCGAAAGCATCAGGAAGGAGCTCACGGCCAAGGGCGCCCAGGTCGGCTATCAGGCGCTCGATCTCACCGAGCCGGGCGCGGTCGATGCCGTTCTCGACGCGGCCGGCGACGTCGACGTCCTCGTCAACAATGCCGGCGTCATCCCCAGCGGCAACCTGTGGGACATCGACGAGGAGAAGTGGCGCACCGGCTGGGAGCTGAAGGTGCTCGGCTACGTCAACTTCACCCGCGCCCTCTACCCGCGCATGAAGCAGCGCGGCGGCGGCGTCATCATCAACAACATCGGCAATGGCGGCGAGGTGTTCGACCCCAACTACGTCGCCGGCACGACGGGCAATGCCGCGCTCATGGCCTTCACCCGCGCCATGGGCGGCTCGAGCCTCGACGACAACATCCGCATCGTCGGCGTCAATCCCGGCCCGGTCGATACCGACCGCATCTACAACATGCTGCGCAAGCGCGCGAAGGCCTGGCTCGGCGACGAGTCGCGCTACGAGGAGCTGCTCGACCGCTACCCGCTGCGGCGGCCGGCACATGTGCGCGAGATCACCGATCTCATCGTCTTCCTCGCCTCCTACCGCTCCGGCTACACCAGCGGCGCGATCTTCACCGTCGACGGCGGCATCGCCTCGCGCCGCTCCGTGATCTGAGGTCGGCCATGGCTTACGCAACGGCCGGCGACGGCGTCAGGCTCTACTACGAGGAGGCGGGCGGCGGCACGCCGATCGTCTTTGTCCACGAGTTCGGCGGCAGCTACTGGAGCTGGGAGCCGCAGATGGGCTTCTTCTCGCGCCGCCACCGCTGCGTGACCTTCGCGGCCCGCGGCTATGCCCCCTCGGACATTCCCGAAAGCGTCGACGCCTATTCGCAGGCGCAGGCGGCCGACGACATCGTCCACGTCATGGACGCGGCCGGCATCGACAAGGCCCACATCGTCGGCCTGTCCATGGGCGGCTTCGCCTGCCTCCACGCCGCGATCCGCCATCCCGACCGGGTGCTGTCGGTCGTCGCCGCCGGCACGGGCTACGGCGCCGAGCTGGAGCACGACGCCTATTTCAAGGGCGTGTCCGAGCAGGTGGCGCAGAACTTCGAGACGCGCGGCGCCAGCGCGTTCGCGCCGATCTATGCCGAAGGCGCCTCCCGCGTGCAGTTCCAGAACAAGGACCCGCGCGGCTGGGCGCTGTTCGCCGAGCGGCTCGGCCTGCATTCGGAGCGCGGCGCGGCCAACACCATGCGCGGCGTGCAGGCGCGCCGGCCCTCGCTCTATGCGCTGGAGAAGGAGTTCCGGACGCTCGCCGCGCCGGTTCTGGTGATGGTCGGCGACGAGGACGACCACTGCCTCCAGCCCGGCATCTTCCTGAAGAAGACGATTCCCGCGGCAGGGCTCTGCGTCCTGCCCAAGGCCGGACACACGCTCAACCTCGAGGAGCCGGATCTCTTCAACCGCTTCCTGGCCGAGTTCCTGGCCCAGGTCGAGGCCGGGCAATGGGCGCCGCGCGACCCGCGGGCCAACCCGGCGCAGATCATGCGGACGGACTGAGCGGCGGTGCCGGCCGACGGCGTTGCCGGCCCCGACATGGTGAAGCCTTCTGGATCACTGCGATGAACGCACACAGCATCGACGACCTTCGCGACCGGGCCAGACGCCGCATTCCGCGCGTGATCTTCGACTTCATGGACGGCGGCGCCGGCCACGAGGGCGGGCTGAGGCACAACACCGCCGCCTTCGACGCCATCCGCCTGCGGCCGCGCGCGCTGGTGAACACGGAGGTCGTCGCCACCGAGACCGGGCTTCTCGGCCGGCGCTGGGCTGCGCCCATCGGCATCGCCCCCATCGGGCTGACCAACCTGATCTGGCCGGGCGGCGACGAGAGCGTGGCGCGCACGGCCGCCGAGATGGGCCTGCCCTACACGCTGTCCACGGCCGGTACCACCTCGATCGAGCGGATAGGGGAGATCGCGCCCGGAAGCTGGTTCCAGCTCTACGTCGCCAAGTCCGAGGCGGTCGTCGACGACCTCATCGTCAGGGCCGACAATGCCGGCTTCGAGGCGCTGGTCGTCACCGTCGACGTGCCGCGGCCCTCGCGCCGCCTGCGCGACCTGCGCAACGGCTTCCAGCTTCCGCTGCGGCCGACGCCGTCGCTGGTCATGGACATCGCCTCGCGGCCGCGCTGGGCGCTGGAGACGCTGCGCCATGGCGTGCCGCGCTTCGCCTCGATCGAGCGCTACGCACCGCCCAAGAGCAGCGCCCAGTCGCTCGCGGCCTACATGTCCTCGCAATCCTCCGCGCGGCTCGACTGGGGCGTGGTCAAGGAGATCCGCCGCCAGTGGCCGCGCCGCCTGATCCTGAAGGGCATCCAGTCGGCTGAGGACGCGGTGCGGGCGAGGGAGGAAGGCGCCGACGCCATCGTCGTCTCCAACCACGGCGGCAGGCAGGTCGAGGGCGCGATGGCGACCATCGACAGCCTGATCGAGGTGCGCGCGGCGGTCGGCCCCGACTTCACGGTCATCCTCGACAGCGGCATCCGCAGCGGCGAGCACGTCGCCAAGGCGCTGGCCTGCGGCGCGGACTTCGTGCTCGTCGGCCGCACCGCCATGTACGGGCTGGCGGCCGGCGGCAAGGCGGGCGTGCGTCACGCGCTCCAGCTTCTCATCGACGAGCTGGCCATCGCCATGGCCCATCTCGGCGTTACCACGCCGTCTGCACTCAACGAAGCGCATGTCGCCATCCGGTAACGTATTCTTTGCATGCACTTCATTGACATTGGCATTCAGTAATTCCTATCATCCGTCCTCGCGAATGAAAATCGCGGGGAACAATGGGAGATACCGATGGCTAGATTCTTGCTGAAGGCGGCCACAGCGCTCGCAATCAGTGCTTTCGCGGTGCAAGCCGCGTCAGAAAATTCGTATGCACAAACATTCCAGTGGGCATTCCAGGGTGACGCGATCACCATGGACCCCCACAGCACGACGGAATACACCACCGTCGGCCTGCTCGCGAACATCTACGAGGGGCTGGTGCGCCGCGACCGCGCCATGAAGATCGAGCCGGCGCTGGCCGAGGAATGGTCGCTCGAAAGCCCGACCGTATGGCGCTTCAAGCTGCGCCGGGACGTCAGGTTCCACGACGGCTCGCCCTTCACCGCCGCCGACGTGCTGTTCAGCTACGAGCGCTCGCAGATGGACGGTTCCGACGTCAAGCCGCGCGTGCAGAGCATCGCCGCCATCCGCAAGATCGGCGACCACGAGATCGAGATCGAGACCAGGCAGCCCAATCCGATCCTGCTTTCCGAGCTGGCCGACTGGTTCATCGTCAGCGCCGCCTGGAGCAAGGCCAATGGCGCCGAGGCGCCCGCCGACGTGCGCAAGGGCGGCGAGAACACCGCCACCCACCGCGCCAACGGCACCGGCCCGTTCAGGCTGACGCAGCGCCAGCGCGACGAGAAGACCGTGCTCTCCGCCAACGAGGACTGGTGGGACGAGCCGGCCTACAACATCAAGGAAGCGATCTTCTCGCCGATCTCCAACAACGCCACGCGCGTCGCCGCGCTGCTGTCCGGCAATGTCGACATGATGTACCCGGTGCCCTCGCAGGACATCGCGCGCATCGAGCAGATGCCGGACTTCGACATCCTGCAGGGCCCGGAAAGCCGCGTCGTCTTCCTGAGCTTCGACAGCGCGCGCGACGAGCTGCTCTACAGCAGCGTCAAGGGCGCCAATCCGTTCAAGGACATGCGCGTCCGCCAGGCCTTCTATCACGCCATCGACGTCGAGGCGATCCGCAGCCGCATCATGCGCAACGGCTCGATCCCGACCGGCACGCTGATCGCGCCGAGCGTCAACGGCTATGACGAGCGCTTCGACCAGCGCCTGCCCTTCGATGTCGACAAGGCCAAGGCCCTGATGGAGGAGGCCGGCTACAAGGACGGCTTCGAGCTGACGATGGACTGCCCCAACGACCGCTACGTCAACGACGAGGCAATCTGCCAGGCCGTGGCCGCGATGCTGTCGCGCATCAACGTCAAGGTGAACCTGCAGGCCCAGACCCGGTCGCTGTTCTTCCAGAAGGTGCTGTCGCGCGATACGAGTTTCTACCTGCACGCCTGGGCCACTTCGACCAATGACGGCCACAACATTCTCTACGACCTGCTCAACACGCCCACCTCGCAGGTCGGCACCTGGAACCTCGGCGGCTACTCCAACCCGAAGGTGGACGAGCTGACGACGCAGATCGGCTCGGAGATGGACGAGGCCAGGCGCAGCGAGCTGATGTTCGAGGCCTTCGATCTGGTGCGGCAGGACTATGCCCACATTCCGCTCCACCAGCAGACGCTCGTCTGGGTCAAGAAGAAGAACGTCGAGGTCCACCAGCGGCCCGACGACCGCCTCGAGCTGCGCTTCACGCGCGTCGACTGACCGCACCGGCCGCACCGCGAGGAGGGTCCCGTGTTCCAACTGCTGCTCAGACGCATCGGGCACTCGATCTTCGTCCTCCTCGCGGTCGCGCTGATGTCGTTCCTGATCTTCCAGTTCGTGGGCGATCCGGTCGCAAGCATGGTCGGGCAGGAAACCTCGATGGAGGACCGGCAGAAGCTGAGGACCGAGCTCGGCCTCGACCGGCCGGTGATCGTCCAGTTCGGCGATTTCGTCTCGCGGATCGCCACCGGCGACTTCGGCGTCTCCTACCGCGACGGGCAGCCGGTGATGAAGCTCATCATGGAGCGGCTGCCCGCCACCATCGAGCTGGCGGCGGTCGCGGCCCTGTTCGCGCTCGCGCTCGGCATCCCGATGGGCGTCTATTGCGGGCTGCATCCGGACGGCGCGCTGAGCCGCGCCTTCCAGGCGATCTCGCTGCTCGGCGTGTCGCTGCCGCCCTTCGTCATCGGTATCCTGCTGATCCTGCTGTTCGGCGTCTATCTCCGCATCCTGCCGACCTTCGGCCGCGGCGAGGTCGTCGATCTCGGCGTCTGGCAGACCGGGCTGTTGACCGCCTCCGGCATCCGCTCGCTCGTCATGCCGGCGGTGACGCTCGGCCTGTTCCAGATGACGCTCATCATGCGGCTGGTGCGGGCGGGCATGATCGAGGTGCTGGGCACCGACTTCATCAAGTTCACGCGGGCGCGCGGGCTCGACGACCGCGCCGTCTATTTCCGCCACGCGCTCAAGAACACCCTCGTGCCGGTCATCACCGTCGTCGGGCTGCAGATCGGCTCGCTGATCGCGTTCTCGATCATCGTCGAGACGGTGTTCCAGTGGCCCGGTCTCGGCCTGCTGTTCATCCGCTCCGTGCAGTTCTCCGACGTGCCGGTGATGTCGGCCTATCTCCTGTTCGTCGGCGTCATCTTCGTGACCATCAACCTCGTCGTCGACCTTCTTTATCTCGCCGTCGACCCGCGCCTGCGCACCGCCGCTTCGGAATCCGGCTCATGAACGCCCTCACCAACGGCTTCCGCCGCTTTCTGGCGAGCGATCTCTGGTACAGCTTCCGGCGGTCGCGGGTCACGGTCGCCGCCGCCGTCGTCACGGCCGTCCTCGTCGTCGGCGCACTCGGCGCGCCGTGGCTCGCCCCGCACGATCCTTACGACCTGTCGGCGCTCAACCTGATGGATTCGCTTCTGCCCCCTGCATGGCTCGAAGGCGGCGACTGGCGCTACGTGCTCGGCACCGACAATCAGGGCCGCGACATCCTCTCGACCATCATGTACGGCACGCGGCTGTCGCTGATCGTCGGCCTGTGCTCCGTGCTGCTCGCCATGGTGGTCGGCATCCTGCTCGGCCTCGTCAGCGGCTATCTCGGCGGGCTGGTCGACAGCGTCGTCATGCGCATCGCCGACGTGCAGCTCACCTTTCCCGCGATCCTCGTCGCGCTGCTCATCGACGGCGTCATCAAGGCGACGGCGCGCGGCAGCAACGAGAACCTGGCGATGGCCGCCGTGGTCTTCGCCATCGGCCTGTCGTTCTGGGTCCAGTACGCGCGCACGGTGCGCGGCTCGGTGCTGGTCGAGAAGGGTAAGGAATACGTCATGGCCGCGCGCGTGCTCGGCCTCGGCCCCGCCACCATCATGTCGCGCCATCTCCTGCGCAACATCATGACGCCGGTTCTGGTCATTGGCACCATCAACCTCGCGCTCGCCATCATCGCCGAGGCCACGCTGAGCTTCCTCGGCGTCGGCATCCCCAGCACCCAGCCCTCGCTCGGCACGCTGATCCGCATCGGCAACGACTACCTGTTCTCCGGCGAATGGTGGATCGCCGTGTTCCCGGCCGCCGTGCTCGGCACGCTGGTGCTGGCGGTGAACCTGCTCGGCGACTGGCTGCGCGATGCGCTCAACCCACGGCTGCGCTGACATGGCTGCCTCCCAAGACGCTGCTTCCCAAGACAAGGTTGCCGCGCAACCGCTCCTTGAGGTCCGCGACATCCGCATCGAGTTCGCGACGCGCCACGGGCCGCTGCTCGCCATCGACGGCGTGTCGATGACCATCGAGGCCGGCGAGATCGTCGGCGTGGTCGGCGAGTCGGGCGCCGGCAAGTCGTTGACCGGCTCGGCGATCATCGGGCTCCTCGACCCGCCGGGCTATCTCGCCTCGGGCGAGATCGTGTTCGACGGCAGGCGCATCGACCGGCTGTCGCGCAAGGAGATGCGCACGATCCGCGGCCGCCAGATCAGCATGATCTTCCAGGACCCGCTGACCAGCCTCGACCCGCTGTTCAGCATCGGCGACCAGCTCTGCGAGACCATCCGCGCCCACCTGCCGCTCAGCAGGAAGCAGGCGCGCGACAAGGCCGTCGCGCTTCTCGACGCGGTCGGCGTGCCGGCCGCGGCCGAGCGCATCGACCACTTCCCGCACCAGTTCTCCGGCGGCATGCGCCAGCGCGTCGTCATCGCGCTGGCGCTGTGCGCCGATCCGCGCCTCATCATCGCCGACGAGCCGACGACCGCGCTCGACGTGTCGGTGCAGGCACAGGTCATCACGCTGCTGAAGTCGCTGTGCCGCGAGCGCGGCACCTCGGTCATGCTGGTGACCCACGACATGGGCGTCATCGCCGAGGCGGCGGACCGCGTGGTGGTGATGTATGCCGGCAGGGTGGTCGAGACGGGGCCGGTGGCCGATGTCATCCACGACGCCAGGCATCCCTATACGCAGGGGCTGATGGGCGCGATCCCCTCCATCGGCGACGACGTCGAGAGTCTCGCCCAGATCAACGGCGCGATGCCGCGCCTGACCGAGCGCCAGCACAACTGCGCCTTCAGCAATCGCTGCCCGAAGGCCATGCCGGTCTGCTTCTCCGCGCCGCCGGAGTTCGCGACGGTCGGCTCGCGGCGGGTCGCCTGCTATCTCTACACCCGGCCGGAAGGCACGCATGCTCAGGAGGCCGAGGCATGAGCGCCGAGCCGGCACAGGACGCGGTCAAGCTGAGGGCCGAGGGCCTGCAATGCTACTTCACCGCCGGCCCGGGCCTGATCGGCCGGCTGGCCGGCGGCAGGACGCGCACCGTGCGCGCGGTCGAGGACGTCTCCTTCGACATCCGCCAGGGCGAGACCTTCAGCCTGGTCGGCGAATCCGGCTGCGGCAAGTCCACGGTCGCGCGCCTGATCGTCGGCCTCTACGGGCTGTCGAAAGGCAGGCTCACCGTCGAGGGCAAGGATCTGAGCACGTCGGAGGCCCGCAGGCGCAACGCGGCCGAGCAGGCGCAGTTGCAGATGATCTTCCAGGACCCCTACGCCTCGCTCAACCCGCGCATGCGCGTGCGCAACATCATCGCCGAGCCGATCCGCTTCCTCGGGCTGGCGAAGGACGAGAAGGAGATTTCCGGGCGCATCGACATGCTGCTCAGGCAGGTCGGGCTGGCGCCGTCCGACGGCGCCCGCTTCCCGCACGAGTTCTCCGGCGGCCAGCGGCAGCGCATCTCCATCGCCCGCGCGCTTGCCGGCGAACCGAGCTTCCTGATCTGCGACGAGCCGACCTCGGCGCTCGACGTGTCGGTGCAGGCGCAGATCCTCAACCTGATGAAGAAGCTCCAGGCCGAGCTCGGCCTGACCTATCTGCTCATCAGCCACAATCTCGCGGTCGTCTATCACATGTCGGCGCGCGTCGGCGTCATGTATCTCGGACGGATCGTCGAGCAGGCCGACACCCGCACCCTGTTCAACGCGCCGCGCCATCCCTATACGCGGATGCTGCTCGACGCGGTGCCCGATCTCGCCATGACCGGCAGGCGGCGCATCCCCATCGCCGGCGACGTGCCGAGCCCGCTCAACCCGCCCTCGGGCTGCACCTTCCATCCCCGGTGTCCGTTCGCCAATGCCCGCTGCAAGGCCGAGGTGCCGCGCACCCACCGCGCCGGCGACACTGTCGTCGCCTGCCACGGCGTGGAGGAAGGCCGCATCCCGGCATAGGGGGGGCGGCGCGGCCCGCAGCCTTCACCGCAAAGAGGATTGGCTCCGCCGCTCCGCATGCTAGACGGAGGCATGGCCACGCTGTCCACCCTCGCCACGACGGAGACCGCCCGTCAGGAGATCAGGAAGAGCCGGTTTCTCGCGGTGGCCGGGCCGGTCGCCTCGGAAGCGGCCGCAAAGGAATTCGTCGGCCGGCACGCGGACCCGTCGGCCAACCACAATTGCTGGGCGTGGCGCATCGGGCAGGGCTATCGCTTCAGCGACGACGGCGAGCCGGGCGGCACCGCCGGCAAGCCCATATTGCAGGCGATCGACGGGCAGGGGCTGGACGCCGTCGCCGTCGTCGTCACGCGCTGGTTCGGCGGCATCCTGCTCGGCAGCGGCGGCCTGATGCGCGCCTATGGCGGCACAGCAGCGCTGTGCCTGCGCGCCGCGGCGAAGGTTCCGCTGGTCGAGACGGTCGGCGCGCGGATCGCCTGCACCTTCGGCGATCTGGCGCTGGTGCAGGCGCGTCTCGACGCGCTGCCGGCGGTCCGGGTGCTCGGCCAGACCTTCACCGCAACCGGGGCCGAACTGTCGCTGAGCGTCGACGAGGCGGAGGCCGGCGCGGTGGGGCGACTGGTCGCCGACATCACCAGCGGACGCGCGCGCGTGTCGTGGGACGCGGATCGATGATACAGTCGGCTCGCGAGGAGACAGGACGCCGAACGGGATGCGGACGACCCTTTGCGCCGGGCTGCGCGCGCTTTGTCTGGTCATTGCGGTGCTTGGGACGATGACGGGGATTGCCATGTCCGGGACGAACGACCGTGCCCTGCTCGACGCGGCCGCGCGCGGCGATGCGGCGGCGGTCGCCGCGCTCCTGTCGTCCGGAGCGGATGTCGATGCGCGCGACGGGCGGGGCCGGACGGCGCTGCTTCTCGCCACCCATGCCGACCATGTCGAGGCGGCAAGGCTGCTCATCGAGACGGGCGCCGACGTCAATGCCAAGGATGACATTCACGACAGCCCCTATCTCTATGCCGGCGCGCGCGGCCGTCTCGACATCCTGCGCCTGACGCTCGCGCACGGCGCCGACCTGAAGAGCACCAACCGCTTCGGCGGCACGGCGCTGATACCGGCGGCCGAGCGCGGCCATGTCGAGACCGTCAGGACGCTCATCGAGGCCGGGGTGGATGTCGATCACGTCAACAACCTCGGATGGACCGCCCTGCTCGAGGCCATCGTCCTCAGCGACGGCGGGCCGCGCCATGTCGAGATCGTCAGGCTGCTGGTCGATGCCGGCGCGGATATCAGCATCGCCGACCGCGACGGCGTGACGCCGCTGCAGCACGCCCGCGCCCGGGGCTATCGCAAGATCGCGGAGATTCTGGAGGGAAGGTAGCGCGTGCGGCGCCCGACGCTCCTACGCGCTTGCGCCGTTCTTCCCCGAGAGGTGATAGGCGCCGAACAGGTGGCCGGCGATGGTGTGGATCTCGATGTCCATGTCGTAGATGGCGGCGAGCACGTCCCTGCGCATCAGCTCCTGCGGCGTGCCGTCGAAGGCGAGCCGCCCCTCGCGCAGGGCGACGACGCGGTCGGCATAGCAGGAGGCGAAGTTGATGTCGTGGAGGACGACGACGACCGTCTTGCCGAAGGCGTCGGCCGTGCGCCGCAGCAGCGCCATCATCTCGGTGGCGTGCTTCATGTCGAGGCTGTTGAGCGGCTCGTCGAGGAGCAGGTAGTCGGTGTCCTGACTGAGCACCATGGCCACGAAGGCCCGCTGGCGCTGCCCGCCCGAAAGCTCGTCGAGAAAGCGCTCCTCCAGCCCGCGCAGCCCGAGCCAGTCTATAGCCTCGTCGATGTGCCGCGCGTCCTCGGCGGTCGGGCGGCCCTTGGAGTGCGGGTAGCGGCCGAAGGCGACGAGGTCGCGCACGGTGAGCCGCGCGGTCATGTGGTTGTCCTGGCGCAGCACGGCGAGGCGCCGCGCCAGCACGTCGCCCCTGGTCGTGGTGACGTCGAGGCCGTCCACCGCCACCCTGCCGCCGTCCATCGGGAGGAGGCGGGCCATGATCGACAGCAGCGTCGATTTCCCGGCGCCGTTCGGGCCGATGATCGCCGTCAGCCCGCCCTTGGCGATGGTGAGCGAGACGTCGTCGACGACGCGTGCCGGCCCGTAGCTCTTGGAGACGCCCTCGATCTCGATCATCGCCAGTTTCCGCGCAGGAGCAGCAGGATGAAGACGATGCCGCCGACGAACTCGATGATGACGCTGAGCGCCGTGTCCATGCCGAAGGCGCGTTCGAGCACGGTCTGCCCGCCGACGAGCGCCACCACGGCGACGAACGCCGCGGCCGGCAGGGTGACGCGGTGGCGCCCGGTGCCGGCGAAGGCATAGGCGAGGTTGGCGACCAGCAGGCCGAAGAAGGTGACGGGTCCCACAAGCGCCGTCGAGACCGAGACGAGGACGGCGATCATGAGGAGCAGCGCATCGACCATGCGGCGGTGGTCGAGGCCGAGGCCGATGGCCGTCTCGCGGCCGAGCGCCATCACGTCGAGGGCCTCGGCCATGCGCCAGGCCACGGCGCAGACGACGACGATGATTGCCGCCGACACGCCGAGAAGGGCGGTGTCGACACTGTTGAAGCTGGCGAAGAGCAAGTCCTGAAGCACCGAGAACTCGTTGGGATCGAGGATGCGCTGTAGCATGGACGACAGGCTGCGGAACAGCACGCCGAAGACCACGCCGGCCAGCACCATCAGGTGCAGGCTGCGGCCGCGATGCACGATCAGCCAGCGGAACAGAAGCATGGAGGCGGCGATCATCGCGCCGGCCTCGAACAGGAAGCGCAGCCGCGGGTCGAACCCCGACAGCTCGCGCGCGCCGAGGACGAAGACCAGCGCGGTCTGGATCGCGACGTAGAGCGCGTCGAAGCCCATGATCGCCGGCGAAAGGATGCGGTTCTGCGTCAGCGTCTGGAACAGCACGGTCGAGACAGCGATGGCGACGCCGACGAGGACGAGCCCCGCGAGCTTGGCGGCGCGGAACGGCAGCACGAAGCTCCAGTCGCCGCGCACCCCGACCGTCATGAAGGCGGCGCATGCCGCGACCGCCGCGCAGGCGAGAAGCGCGAGCGCGAGCGCCGGGCGCGCGTTGCGGCGCTGTCCTGTCGCGACGACGGCGTCAGCCAAGCCGGGCCTCCCGGCGCAGGAGCAGGAACAGGAAGACCGCCGAGCCGAGCACGCCGACCACGGTGCCGACCGGAATCTCGTAGGGGTAGCGGATCAGCCGGCCGGCCATGTCGCAGGCAAGCAGGAAGGCCGCGCCCGAGATCGCGATCCACGGCAGCGACCGCCTGAGATTGTCGCCCATCGCCATGCTGACGAGGTTGGCGACGATCAGCCCGAGGAACGGCACCGTGCCGACGGTGACCACGCTCGCCGCCGTCACCATCGACACCACCACGAGGCCGAAGGCGACGATGCGGCGGTAGTCGAGGCCGAGATTGGCGGTGAAGGCGTCGCCCATGCCGGCGACGGTGAAACGGTCGGCGGCGAGATAGGCGAGGGCGGCGAGCGCGAAGCCGACCCACAGCAATTCGTAGCGCCCGCGCAGCACGCCGGAGAAGTCGCCGTTCGTCCACGAGGCGAGCGACTGGAGCAGGTCGTGGCGATAGGCGAGGAAGGTCGCGGCCGCATCAATGACCCCGCCCAGCATCAGCCCCGCCAGCGGCACCAAAAGCACGGAGCGGGCGGGAATCCGCTCGACGAGGCGCAGGAACAGGAAGGTCGCGGCGAGCGAGAACGAGGCCGCGACGGCCATCTTGCCCGCCAGCGGCAGGTCGGGTGCCAGAAGCGCGACGGTGACGAGCCCGAGGCTCGCCGCCTCGACCGTGCCCGACGTGGTCGGCTCCACGAAGCGGTTGCGGAACAGCATCTGCATGATGACCGCGGCGATGCCCATCGCCGCGCCGGCGAGCATGACGGCGAGCGTGCGCGGGATGCGGCTGACGGCGAGGAGCATGGCGGCGTGGCTGCCCTCCGCGCCGCCGAGGAGGTCGGCGAGGCCGACCCGGCCGACGCCGATGAACAGGCT
>JACZJD010000035.1 GCA_014860725.1 Aquamicrobium sp. | reverse complement strand
GAGAGGTCGGGGCTGACCACGACCGGCGGCCGCTCGCCGTAGCGCGCCTGCGCCGCCGCGCCGTGCGGCAGCGCCACTGCCGCCGCCAGCAGGGAAAGACCCAGGAAAGAAAGGGAATGTCTCATCGGACGTACTCGCTGCAACTCGTCACGAAGGATGCGGCGGCCGCAGGGGTCGCCATCCTCAGGCCGCCGATTGTCGGGGAGGGCGGGAAGGAATTCGTGAATCGGGTTTCATAAAATGCCCGGCTTCGCGTAAACCTTCCGGTGTGGTTACTGCCCGGTTGAAGGGCGTGGTAAAGGAAGGCTGAACGGCGCATGGGCAATGGCGGGAATGGCGGCAACGGGCTACTGACGGGCGAGGACGGGCTGGTGCGCTGCGCGTGGCATGGCGGCCTTCCCGACTACCGGCGCTATCACGACGAGGAGTGGGGCCACCCGGTCGCCGACGACATCCGCCTGTTCGAGAAGCTGTGCCTGGAAGGCTTCCAGTCGGGCCTGTCCTGGCTGACGATCCTGCGCAAGCGCGACAATTTCCGCGCCGCCTTCCACGGCTTCGACTTCCGCAGGCTGGCCGTCGAGGACGAGGAGGCGGCGACGGCACGCCATCTCGCCGATGCCGGCATCGTGCGCCATCGCGGCAAGATCGCCTCCGTCTACAACAACGCCCGCCGCGCGGTGGAGCTCGCCGACGAGGCCGGCTCGCTCGCCCGCTTCTTCTGGGCCTTCGAGCCGGGGCCGGACGAGCGGCCGCGGCGGCTCGACTGGGCGAGCCTGTCGGCGCTCGGCAAGACGCCGACCTCGATCCGCATCTCGAAGGAGCTGAAGAAGCGCGGCTGGAGCTTCGTCGGGCCGACCACGGTCTACGCCTTCATGCAGGCGATGGGCATGGTCAACGACCATGTCGAGGGCTGCGTCTGCCGGCCGGAGATCGAAGCTGCCCGCGCTTCCTTCAGGCGGCCTGCCTGATTTTCAGCCGACGATCCGGAGGTTCGACAGCTCGTCGGCGATCTCCTTGAAATTGTCGGAGAGCGTCGCGCCGGTCGCGTTCCAGAACAGCCGCGCCGGCTTCGAGGCGTCCGACGGGTCCTTGCGGAAGCGCGAATCCGAGGCGCAGCTGCGCATCGCCTCGATCGTCGCCGCCTGCCCGGTATTGGCCGCGTTGAGGTCGAGCGCCACCGCCATGATGATGATGCCGGCCTGCTTGGCGTTGCCGCACAGCGCCGCCATGTGCTGGTTCATGGCGCTGGTGTAGTTGGCGTTGCTGTAGACGCCGTTGAGCGTCGTGCCCTCGAACAGGCGGCCGATCCCGGTGCCGTTGTAGCCCGGCTGGAGATAGCCGTGGGCGGAGTAGGTGGATTTGGCGTTCGCCACGTCGGAGAAGCCGAGCGAGGAGGGGGTGTAGTAGGTGTTCTCGCCGTCGGTGAGCACGATCACCACCTTGTCGTTGCCGCGCTCGGTCTCCGGCCGCCCGCCGGTGAACGGCTCGCCGCTCGACACCGTGCGCCAGCCCCATGCCAGCCCCTCGGGCACGTTGGTCGCGCCGTTCGACTGCATCGCGTCGATGGCGGCCGTGATCGTCGCCAGACCCTCCTCGGTGCCGACGTCGGTCAGCGGCGTGATCGGCGTCGTGGTGCAGGAATAGTTCGGCCCCGCGCCCTGCGGCGAGGTCGCGGCGTAGGGGCGCACCTCGAAATACTTGGCCATGTTGCGCAGCTTCGTCTGGCCGCCCGCGTCGCTGGCCGTGAAATCGTTCCACCAGCTGTTGGCGGCGTTGCCGGCGGCGGGGTTGGGGTTGGCGTCGGTCGCCCAGCGGTCGCCCGGCTCGTCGGGCGCGAACATCGGCACGAACAGGCTCGCCGGGTCGGCGGCCGAGGCCGGCGCGTCGTTGACGTTGTAGGGATAGGGCCTCGCTTCGACGCAGCCCTGCCAGCTCGCATAGGGCCCCCAGCCGGTGTCGACGTAGTAGCCCGTCTCCTGCTGGACCAGGGTCTCGCAGGTTCCGTTCCGCTTGTATTTCTTGCACACCCACTCGGTGCCGGTCGCCACCCACTCGCGCTCGTCGACCCTGGTCATGTCGCGATAGAGCGAGAAGCGCGTCAGCGCCTCGCCTTCCGCCTCGCCCCAGCCGCTGCCGGCCTTGCGCCAGACCCCGCCGATCTTCTGCGCCGTCTTCGCCGGGTCGGAAAGCGTCGTCCAGTCGAAGTTCTCGTGGTGGACCGGCGACAGGCCCAGCGTGTCCATCCAGGGTGCGGCGTCGTTGTAGGGGCCGACATTCACCGAGGCCGCGAACGGCACCACCGCGAACTGCACCGGCTTCTCGATCTGCTTCATCTGCTCGGCCTGGAGCGCCAGCGTCTCGACGAGCTGCTTCGCCGCGGTCTTGAGCAGCGTCATCCGCTTCTGGCCGGAGCCGGAGCCGAGGTAGTCCATCGACCCGGAATTGTCGAGGACGAGCGAGACTTCCAGCGTGTTCTTGAGCCGGATCTCGGCCGCGGCGCGGTAGGAGATCTCGTCCCCGCCCGGCTCGTGGATCAGCGCGCGGAACGCCGGCAGGAAGTAGGGATGGTAGGTCAGCTCCGCCGTCAGCCGCAGTGTGCCGCCGCCGGCGTCGCTGGTGGGCAGCGTGACGTGAAGCGTGGCGTCGGCCGGATCGACCGGGCCGAGATTGGCGTTGAAGAAGTCTTCCGTGTAGCGCAGGACCTCGTCCCGGGTCTTGCCGGCCGCGATGTGGCGGGCCGCGGCGATTCCCGCCGCGTCGAGCGCGTTCAGCGTCGCGTGCCTCTGGCGGGAGAGCTCGCCATAATCGATGGCGAGCGCCACCCCGCCCATGATCGGCACGAGGCCGATGGCGACGGCGATCGCATAGCTGCCGGCCGTATCGCGCAGGAACCTGCGGATCATCGAGGCGCCCCTTTGCCCTGTGCCTGCTGATGAAGCGCGCACTCTGGCACACGGGCGCTAACGGGCGATTGCCGCGGCGGCCGCAATTGTCCCTCGCGCGGCAAGGAAGGGTTAACCGTGCGGCGGGCCGGGCGGCCGCGATGGCGGGGCGAAAGCTGGTGACAGCGATTGCCGCTTCGGCTAATCCCGGTCGCGGCCGGCTTTCGGCCGGACGACGAAGGAACGGATCGCCGATGGCGAAGATGATCGAAACGCTGGCTCCCCTCGCCGGGAACTACCGCGTGCTCCTGTGCGACGTGTGGGGCGTGCTGCACAACGGCATGCGCGCCTTTCCCGACGCGGTGGCGGCGCTGCGCGCGGCGCGCGCGGCGGGGCAGGCGGTCGTGCTCGTCACCAATTCGCCGCGTCCGCAGGGCGGCGTCGCCGACCAGCTCGCCATGCTCGACGTGCCGGAGGACTGCTACGACCGCATCGTCTCCTCCGGCGACGTCACCCGCCGGCTGATCGCCGACGGCCCGCGCCGCGTCTTCCATCTCGGCCCCGACCGCGACCTGATGATCTATGACGGCCTCGACGTGGAGCTCGCCGAGGAGTTCGAGGCCCAGGCCGTGGTCTGCACCGGCATGTTCGACGACGACGAGACGCCGGACGACTATGCCGGCATGCTGCAGCGCTTCCGCGCCCGCAACCTGCCCTTCATCTGCGCCAATCCCGACATCGTGGTCGAGCGCGGCGACGAGCTGATCTGGTG
>JACZJD010000276.1 GCA_014860725.1 Aquamicrobium sp. | reverse complement strand
GAGGGGGAGAAAAGACGTGTCGTCCGTGCTGATCGGCTTCCTCGGCAGCCTCCTTGCCGGCCTGATGACCGGCGTCGGCGCGCTGCCGGTGCTGTTTGGCCGCGACGTGCCGCAACGGGCGAGCGACACGCTGCTCGGCTTCGCCGCGGGCGTCATGCTCGCCGCCTCGTTCCTGTCGCTGATCCTGCCCGGCATCGAGGCGGCGCGCGCCATCCACGGCTCCAACGTCGCCGCCGCGACGGTGGCGGTGGCCGGCGTGCTGGCGGGCGCAGCGGTGCTGGCCCTGATGAACGACAGAATCCCGCACGAGCACTTCTTCCAGGGTCGCCAGGGGCCGGAGGCCGAGACGCTGGCGCGGATCTGGCTGTTCGTGCTGGCGATCACCATCCACAACGCGCCGGAAGGACTGGCGGTCGGCGTCGGCCTTGGCGGCGGCGATTTCGCGCGCGGCAGTGCGCTGGCGGTGGGCATCGGCCTGCAGAACGCGCCGGAGGGGCTGGCCGTGGCGCTGGCGCTGGTCTCGATCGGCTATACGCGCCGCCGCGCCTTCGCCGTCGCCGCGCTGACCGGGCTGGTGGAGCCCGTCGCCGGGTTCCTCGGCGCCTGGGCCGTCGGTCTGTCGTCGCTGGTCCTGCCCTGGGCGCTGACCTTTGCCGCCGGCGCCATGATCTACGTGATCAGCCACGAGATCATCCCCGACACCCACCGCCACGGCAACGAGCGCCAGGCGACTTTCGGCCTGACCATCGGCTTGGCGCTGATGATGTTCCTCGACGTGGCGTTCGGATAGGGCCGCGTTCCGAGACTGTTACCGTTTGCGCGAAAACGGCAACAAGGGCCAGGCGGAAATCCAGCGCGACTTGGACGGAGCGGAACAGCATTGGGCGGCCGCGGCGGGTTGTGCCGGCCCGAACCCTCTCATACAAGAGACTACGGGTATCGGACCGACGGCGGCGCGGCCGGGTCCGGCCCGGTCCACTGGCTCGCGGGGAATAATGCACGACGTCGTCTTCAGCGAGATTGCCTGGCTCCTGCTCGGCGCCGCCGCGCTCGGCCTCGTCGGCACCATGCTGCACCAGCCGGTGATCGTCTCCTTCATCGCCGTCGGCATCGCGGCGGCGGCGTTCTTCCAATCTAGTCCCGAGACCGCGAGCCAGATCGGTTTCCTCGCCGAACTCGGCGTGGCGCTGCTGCTGTTCCTTGTCGGCCTCAAGCTCGACTGGCGGCTGGTGCGCACGCTGGGGCCTGTGGCATTGGCGACCGGGCTCGGCCAGGTCGGCTTTACCGCCGGGTTCGGCTTCCTGATCGGCCTCGGCCTCGGCCTCGACGCGCTGACCAGCCTCTACGTCTCGGTGGCGCTGACCTTTTCCTCGACCATCATCGTGGTCAAGCTGCTCAGCGACAAGCGCGAGCTGGAGACGCTGCACGGCAAGATCGCGCTCGGCTTCCTGATCGTCCAGGACATCGTCGTGGTTCTGGCGATGGTCGTGCTGTCGACAATCGGCATCGGCGCCGCCGAGGCCAGGGGCGGCGTTGCCGCACTCGGCATCGCGGTTGCATCGCTCGTCGGCATGGCGCTGCTGCTGGCGCTGTTCGTGCGCTTCGTCGCCGACCCGCTGATGGGGCGGCTGGCGCGCACGCCGGAACTGCTGGTGATCGCCGCGATCGGCTGGGCGGCGGCTGCCGCGGCGATCGGCGACGCGGTGGGACTGGGCAAGGAACTCGGCGGCCTCGCCGCGGGCGTGTCGCTCGGATCGACGCCCTACCGCGACATGATCTCGGCGCGGCTGGCGGCGCTGCGCGACTTCCTGCTGCTGTTCTTCTTCCTGTCGATCGGCGCCTCGCTCGACCTCGGGTCGCTCGGCGACGATTTCGGCCGGGCGATCGTGTTCTCGCTGTTCGTGCTGATCGGCAACCCGCTGATCGTGCTGCTGATCATGGCCTATATGGGCTACCGGGCCCGCACCGGCTTCCTCGCCGGGCTGACCGTGGCGCAGATCTCGGAATTCTCCTTCATCTTCATGGCGATGGGGCTGAGCCTCGGCCATGTCGACGCCGCCGCCGTCGGCCTGGTGACGCTGGTCGGCCTGGTGACGATCGCGCTGTCGGTCTACATGATCACCTATTCGCAGCCGCTCTATCTCCGGCTGAAGCCGCTGCTGAAACCCTTCGATTTCGGCCGCTGGCGCGAGGACGCAGCCGAGGAGGCCGAGGAGCCGGCGGTCGACATCGTCATCTTCGGCCTGGGGCGCTTCGGCAGCCAGCTGCTGAGGCGGCTCGACGACGCGGGCTACAATGTGCTCGGCGTCGACCTCGATCCGAAGGAGGTGGCGCAGTTCTCGCGGCAGGGCTATCGGGTGCGCTTCGGCGACGTCACCGAGCAGGAGTTCTGGGCCGAGCTGCCGCTGGCGAACGTGCGCTGGATCGTGCTGTCGGTGCCCTACGGGACGATCCTGCTCACAGAGACCGACCCGCGCAGCGGCCTGATGACGGCGCTGAAGTCGCACCGCTACGCCGGCCGCGTGGCGATCACCGCGCGCGACGAGGCCGAGGGCCGGCAGCTCGAGGAGAGCGGCGGCGTCGACCTGATCTTCTACCCGTTCGACGAGGCGGCGGTCTCCGCGGCCAGGCAGATCGCCGACCTCGACGCGGAACGTCCCGCCGGCGAAAGGGCCGGCGAAAAGGAGGCGCGACGCGCATGAAGACGATCGTGGCGGCAACTGACCTTTCGGATCGCAGCACGCCGGCGCTGCAGAGGGCCGGGCGGATCGCGGCCGGCAGCGGGGCCGATCTTGTCGTCGTCCACTGCATCGACGACGCCCTGCCGCAGAAGTACCGCGAGCGGCGCATGGCCGAGGCGCGCGAGATGCTCGACGAACAGGCCGCGGCGCTCGGGCTGAAGGCGCGCATCGTCGTGGCGGCCGGCGACGTGTTCTGGGAGGTCCACCGCATCGCCACCGAGGCACATGCCGGGCTGATCGTCGCCGGCGACCACCGCCGCAGCGCCATCCGCGATATCTTCCGCGACACGACGGTGGAGCGGCTGATCCGCGTCTCGGCGGTGCCGGTGCTGATCGCGCGCGGCGCCGCCGACGCGGACTACCGCCACGCCATCGTCGCCGTGGAGAGCGCCGGGGGCGGCGAACTGATCGCCGTGCTCGCCGCCTTCGGCGATGCGGCGGCGACGCGGGCGACCGTGCTGCACGCCTTCGACGCGCCGGCCGCCGGGCTGATGTACGTCGCCGGCGTCGCCCGCGAGCGCATCGAGGAATATTACGCCGGCGTCGCCTACGAGGCGCGGAAGCGGCTGCGC
>JACZJD010000275.1 GCA_014860725.1 Aquamicrobium sp. | reverse complement strand
GACATGGCCCAGGAGCGCATCGCCTTCCAGGGACTGCCCGCGCGCATCTGCTGGATTGGGCTCGGCGACAGCCATAAGGCCGGCATGGCCTTCAACGAGATGGTGGCGAAAGGCGAGTTGAAGGCGCCGATCGTGATCGGCCGCGACCATCTCGATTCCGGCTCGGTCGCCTCGCCGAACCGCGAAACCGAGGCGATGAAGGACGGTTCCGACGCCGTCTCCGACTGGCCGCTGCTCAACGCGCTGCTCAACACGGCCTCGGGTGCGACATGGGTGTCGCTGCACCACGGCGGCGGCGTCGGTATGGGGTTCTCCCAGCATTCAGGCATGGTGGTGGTGTGCGACGGCACGCCGGAAGCGCAGAAGCGCGTCGAGCGCGTCCTGTGGAACGACCCGGCGACCGGCGTCATGCGCCATGCCGACGCCGGCTACGACATCGCCCTCGACTGCGCCCGCGAGCACGGGCTGAATCTGCCGGGCATCCTGGGGTGACTACCAACGCACAGATGTGTGCGCACATGTTCGCCGGATGAAGCACCTTCCCGCCGCCGCATACCGCCGCATGCCGTGGAAGAACGGCGGCGGGGTGACGACCGAGATCGCCGTCTTTCCGCCCGATGCCGGGCTGGACGACTTCTCCTGGCGCATCTCCATGGCGCGGGTGGAAGGCGACGGGCCGTTCTCGCTGTTTCCCGGCGTCGATCGGACACTGATGCTGCTCGAAGGGGCGGGGCTCGACTTGTCCGTGGAGGGGCAGGGCGTCCACCGTCTGACGCGGTCGTACGAGATCGCGGCATTTCCCGCCGACGCGGCCGCGTCGGCCAGGCTCGGCGCCGGGCCGATCACCGACCTCAACGTCATGACCCGAAGAGGCGTCTGCGCCGCAGAAGTCGGCCTCCTGCGGATCTCCGGCGAGCAGCGCCTCGATGCGACCGACGCCGTGACTGTCGTGCTCGCCGAGGACGACGGGTTTACGGCGGATACCGGCGACCGGCGCATCGCCCTCGGGCGCCGCGACGCGGTGCTTCTCGATCCCGGCGAGACCGCGGTCCTCCGCGCCGCGCAACCCTGCCTCGCCGTGGTGATCGCCATCCGCGCCGTCGGGTCGCGTTGACGGCGGGCTGGCCCAGTCCAATCTTCCCGCGAAGCCGCTTGCGCCGGTGCTGGTGCCGGTGCTTATCGTGGCGGCGAAACGGGTTCTACCTCATGTCCGCGCCAGGCCTTCCGCACGAATTCCCCGACTTCGGCCTCACCCCCGAGCAGCGCCGCGAGGCGGTGCGCGGCCACTACTACGAATTCCCGGGCATGGATGGTGAACACGGCGAGACCTGGTGTTACTCCGACCGCTTTTCCTATGCGCCGGGCGAGACGGTGACGCTGTTCGTCAGCTCCACCGCGAAGGCTGTCGACATCGCCATCGTCCGCGACGGCGCCGAGGAGACGCCGGTCATGTCGCGTATGGGCGTCGCGGCGCGCTGGCAGGATACGCCGGACCAATGCTCCGTCGAGGGCTGCGGCTGGGCGCCGACGCTCGAGTTCCGCATACCCGACGACTGGCGCTCGGGCGCCTACCGGATCACTTTGACGGCAGAGGGCCGCGACGGTGCGCCGATCCTTTCCCACCATCTCTTCATCGTCAGGCCCGTACCCGGGCACAAGCCCGGGCGCATCCTCCAGGTGGCGGCGACGGGAACCTGGCTCGCCTACAACACCTGGGGCGGCTCCAACCACTACCAGGGCATCACCGGCCCGAACCGCGACCAGTATTCGCCGGTCGTCTCGACGCAGCGGCCGTGGTGCCGCGGCTTCGTCGTCCTGCCGCGCGAGGCGCCGCGCGTGCCGCTCGAGGTGGCGCTGCCGCCTCTCGCTATCCCGCGCTACCCGCACATGGAATGGGCCTACGCCACCGGCCATTCGAAGAAATACGCCTCCGCCGGATGGGCGAGCTATGACAGCCATTTCTTCCGCTGGGCCGAGCTCGAGGGCTACGACGTCGACCTCGCCTGCCAGCACGACCTGCATTTCGTTCCGGGCCTGCTCGACGACTACGATTGCGCCGTCTTCGTCGGACATGACGAGTACTGGACCTGGGAGATGCGCGACGCCGTCGACGGCTACGTCGAGCGCGGCGGCCGAGCGGCGCGTTTCGCCGGCAACTTCATGTGGCAGACCCGTCTCGAGGACGAGGGCCGCCGGCAGGTCTGCTACAAGTACCGCGCCCGTTCCGAGGACCCGGTCTACCGCTCCGGCGACGTGACCCGCGCCACCAACTCCTGGGAAGCACCGGAGATCGGCCGCCCCGGTGCGCAGACCTTCGGCCTCAACGCCACAAGCGGCGTCTATGCCGGCTGGGGCGGCTGCGCGCCGCGCGGCGTTCGCGGCTTCCCCGTCTATCGCCCCGAGCACTGGGCCTTCGCCGATACGGGCCTTGCC
>JACZJD010000274.1 GCA_014860725.1 Aquamicrobium sp. | reverse complement strand
CCGCTGTTCTCGGTCGCTGCCAGGCGCGCGCCCGAGAAGCCGAAGGCCGGCGGCGCGGTGGCCGAGGCGCTCGCCGCCCTCCACCCCAACGAGATGACGCCGCGCGAGGCGCTGGAGGCGCTCTACCGGCTCAAGGCGCTCGCCTCGGAAAGCTGACGCACGCGCAGGTTACCCTGCGGCATTTTGTCGTTAACCGCCGCTTGAGTATTTGCTGGCCTACTAATATGCGAATGGGGGGCCGTTCGCATGGCGAAGTTCGTCAGCGTCTTCATCTCGGCGACATACCGCAGGCTGATCGCAGCGCTTGTCTGGGTGCTGATCTTCATCGGAATCCTCGCCCTTGCCGGCGGCTACGCCCTGCACGAGACCGCAAGCATCGCCCAGGCCGAAACCGACCACGCCACCGAGCAGTTCACCCAGCTTCGCACCAATCTCTTCGAGACCTTCGACCTGATGCACGCGCGGGTGACGGCCGCGCCGTGCTCGCCGGCCTTCCTCGAGCAGCTTCGGCGCATCGCCTATCTTCCCGACGGGCTGAACGAGTTCCTCTACGCGCCGGGCGGCAAGGCGCAGTGCTCGATCAACCGGTCGGCCTTCGAGCAGCCGGTGGATTTCGGGCAGCCCGACATCGACGCTCACGGCGAGCGCGGCATCGCGCTGTGGATCGACCGCGACCTGAGCTTCCTCGGCCTCGCCGGCGAGAAGGGCACCTTCGCGCTGAGCGAGCCCTTCGTCGCCGTGGTGCCGCCGCAGCGGGTGAGCCTGCGCGCGCCGGACTGGCTGGCGATGGAGCTCATCCTGCTCGCCGCCGACGGACGCTGGTTCCACCGCGAGGGCGTGGCCGGCGTCTACGAGCGCTGGCTGGCCGGCCCGGACTTCGCCGGGCTCGGCGGCGGCCGCATCCGCACCTTCGCCTGCGATCCGGGCGGGGTCCACTGCATCGCGGGCGAGGCGAACCTCGTCGCCATCATTCAGTCCGCCAGGGGCGCCATCGCGCTGGTCGTGCTCGGCGCGGGCCTGATCGCCGCCTGGGGCAGCGGCCGCGTCATCCGCATGATCGCCCGCCACTGGTCGTTCGAGGCCCGGTTCCGCCGCCATCTCGACGCCTCCTCGATCATCTGCGCCTACCAGCCGGTCATGCATCTCGACAGCGGCGAGATCGTCGGCTGCGAGGTGCTGGCGCGCTGGCGCGACGTCGACGACAGCGTCGTCTTCCCCGACCGCTTCATCGACATCGTCAAGCGGCACGGCCTGACCGTGGAGCTGACGCGGCTGGTGGCGGAACGCGCCTGCGAGGAGCTGTCGCGGACGATGCCGGAAGGCAGGCGCCTGCAGGTCAGCTTCAACGTCTTCCCGCAGGACCTCGACTGCGCCCGGCTCGCGCGCGTCTTCTCCGGCTTCACGGCGCAGCCGGAGCGCTTCGACGTGGTGCTCGAGATCATCGAGAGCGACGAGATCCCGGCCAACGCCCAGCGCGAGATCGAGGCGCTGCGCCGCGCCGGCATCAAGACCTATATCGACGACTTCGGCACCGGCTACTCCAACATGCAGAACCTCGCGGCGCTGTCGGTGGACGGGGTCAAGCTCGACCGCTCCTTCGCCATGGCGCCCGACAACTCGCTGATGGCGCAGATGCTGCGCCATGCGGTCGAGATGATCCAGGCCACCGGCCGGGTCATGGTGGTCGAGGGCGTCGAGACCGCCGAGCGGCTGGCGCTCCTGCGCGAGATGCAGGCGCGGATCGACTTCGTGCAGGGCTATTTCATCGCCCGGCCGCTCGACATCGCCGCCTTCACCGCCTTCCTCGCGGCCAGCGGGACACGGGACGGCGGCACCATGGCGACCGCGTCCCGCGACCGTATCCAAGGCCGGAAAATCGCGGTATAGACCCTGCCGGTGACGCAAGACCGGCAGGCATGGCGAAGATTCCCCTCAGACTCGAAGAGATCATCGACGTTACGGC
>JACZJD010000273.1 GCA_014860725.1 Aquamicrobium sp. | reverse complement strand
CCCTTGGCCTGCGGCGTCGGCGCCCCGGCGAACGCCCCGCCATGCGCGCGCGCCAGATCCTCCTCGGCCGGCAGCGGCTTGCGGGCGAGCGTGCGGTAGGCCTCCATCCCGCGCGGCGTCAGCGTGGCGTTCAGCATCAGGTTCAGGCCGCGCTCGACATATTCGTTGACGGTCATCAGCTTGCGGAAGCGCCACGCCTTCAGCGCCCAGGTGTGCGAGAACATCACGATCTGGTAGACGAGAAGCTCGATGTCGACCGGCTCGAACAGCCCGGCGTCCACGCAGTCGCGGATGAAGCCGGCCATCATCTCGTTCGTCTCGAGCTCCTTCTCCTTGATGATGTTGCGCCGCTCGACGGCGAGCGACTTCGTCTCGCGATAGGCGAGCACCGTCGCGTCGGCGTTGACGTCGTTGACCATGCAATAGGCGTGGATGGCGCGGCGGAAGCGCGTCAGCGGCTCGGTTTCCTCGCTGACGGCGGCCGGTATCTCGCGAAGATAGGAATTCAGGACCTCGATGAGGGCAAGGAACAGCACGTCTTCCTTGTCCTCGACATATTGATAGATGAGCCCGATGCTCACCCCTGCCTTTTCGGCAATATCGCGCATCTTGGTGACGTGATAACCATGCCGGCCGAACAGATCAATTGCCGCATTGATGATCTGCGCCCGACGCCATTCGACCAGCTCGGGGTCGGTAATCTTCGATTTGACAATATTGTGATTGTTCATGGGCTTTCCGGTTTTCGGAATCGGTTCAGCCCAATCTAGCGCTCCCTATACCGAACCGATAGCGATTTATGGCTTGCCGGCTCAGCCCGGGGGCTTCGCCGGCAAGCCGTTGTTGCAGTTCTAGCGCAGTTCGCCCATCTGGCAGGCCGGGTTCGGCGGAGGCGTGGCGGTCTCCGCGTCGATCGACATGGTGATGATCGGCTTCAGCTTGCCGTTATACTCGCCGACATAGCCGAAATAGTTCGGGGCGATGATCTGGTGATCCTCGGCCCGGATGGTCAGCTCGCCCAGGATGGTCGGGAACGTGCCGCCGCGCATCTGCTTGGCGATCTCGATCGGCGTGACGCTGCCGGCGCGGCGCACCGCCTCGAGGATGACCTGCATGCCCATATAGGTCTCGCCCTCGAAGTTGGAGGGTTCGTCGCCGTTGTAGTGGGCCTTCCAGGCCTCCACGAACGCCTTGTTCTCCGGCGTGTCGAGGGTCGAGGAGTAGTTGATGATGCCGTTGATGTCGCGCGAGATCTCGCCCAGCGTGTTGACGGTGTTGTCCGTCACGAAGCTGACGCCGGCGGTGAAGACGGCATCGAACAAGCCGAACTGGCCGGCCTGGGTGGCGAAGTTGATGGCGTCGCGCCCGGCGAGCGCGATCCACAGGCCCTCCGCTCCCGAATCGCGGATCTGCTGGATGTAGGGCGCGAAGTCGTTGGTGCCGAAGGGCGAGAACAGGTTGACGACGATCTCCTTGCCGGTGTCGGCGGCCGCCTCGTTGAAGCTCTTCGACGCGTCCTGGCCCCAGGCGATGTCGGCGGCCATGACCGCCCACTTCTTCTCGCTCCGGTCGGCGAGCCACGGCTTGATGACCATGCCGTCCTGGGCGTCCATCTTGTTGACGCGGAACATGCGGGCCGTGCAGCTCTCGCCGGAGAGCTGGTTGCTCTTGTTGATGGTGGAGATGTAGAGCGCGTCCCACCGCTCCAGCATCGGCGCCATGGCCAGCCCCTCGCCCGAGGCGACGGTGCCGGTCAGGAGGTTGTAGCCTTCGAGCGCCAGCTTCTCGGCCTGGCGGCGCGCCACCTCGGGCTTCGCCTCCGAGTCGTAGACGCGGTACTCGACCATGCGGCCGTCGACGCCGCCGGCCTTGTTCGCCTCCTGCGCGGCGAACTCGACGGCGCGGATGGCCTGGTTGCCGAGGTCGGCATAGGTGCCCGACGTCGCGGTCGGGACACCGATGCGGATCGGGTCCTGCGCCAGCGCCGCGCCGGCGGCGAAGCCCGTGGCCACGGCCAGAGCGCCGGCGAGGCCGAGATATCTTTTCATGCGAACCGACATTTCCTTCTCCTTCCCAGTCATTTCCCCGTTGTTCTCGACACGCTTCAGATCGCGACGTGCCGCTTGAGGCCTTCGATCGAAAGCCCGCTCAAGTCCCCCTGATCGACCACCGTTCCCTTGGAGAGAGCGTAGTAGCGCCTGGCCACCCGGACGATCAGGCCGAGGTTCTGCTCGATCAGGAGCAGCCCCGTCCCGCTGTCGGCGAGCTGGTTGAAGATCACGGCCAGCTCGTCGACGATCACCGGCGCCAGCCCCTCGCTCGGCTCGTCGAGGACGAGGAGCGCGGGATTGGCCATCAGCGCCCTGCCGATCGCCAGCATCTGCTGCTGGCCTCCCGAAAGCGCCGTGCCGGCATTGCCCCGCCGCTCGCGCAGGACGGGGAAGAGGTCGTAGACCGCGTCGAGATTCCACGGTCCGGGCCGGTCGACCGCCGCCCCCAGAAGCAGGTTCTCCTCCACGGTCAGGTTCGGGATGATGCAGCGCCCCTGCGGCACCACCGCAACGCCGCTGCGCGCGGCCGAGAACCGGCGCAGGTCGCGCTGGGCGCGGCCGTTGAGGCGGATTTCGCCGCCGTTGAGCCGCGCGATGCCGAGGAAGGTGTTGACGACCGTTGTCTTGCCGACGCCGTTGCGGCCGACGATGGCGACGCGCTCGTTCGCCCCGACGGAGATGTCGACGCCGTGCAGCACGCGCGCCGCGCCGTAGCCGGAGCGGACATCGTTGAAAGCCAGAAGCTCGCTCATGCCGCGCTCCCCAGATAAGCGGTGACGACCTCGGGAATCCTCTTGATTTCCTCCGGCGCCCCGTCGGCCAGCACCCGGCCGAGATGCAGCACGGTGATGTGCTGGCAGATGCTGAACACGACATCCATGTCGTGCTCGACGATCAGCACGGTCACGCCCCAGCGCTGCGCGAGGTCGCGCAGCATCTCGGCCATGTCCATCGATTCCTGCACGGTCAGTCCGGCCGCCGGCTCGTCGAGAAGGAGCACGCGCGGGCGGCCGATCAGCGCCAGCCCGAGATCGAGCCGCCGCTGGTCGCCATAGGAGATGTCGGCGGCGCGCTGGTGGGCGTAGGGCGCAAGGCCGAGCTCGTGCAGGACCTCGCCGACATTCGGCTGCTCCGCCCGGCGCGCGGCGATGTCGAGCTGCTCCGCCACGCCGAGATCGGGGAAGATGTTGGTGCGCTGGAACGAGCGGGCGAGCCCGATCCTGCGCCGCTGCTGCGCCGAGAGCGGCGAGATGTCCTCGCCGAACAGCTTCACCTGACCGGACCAGTTCTCGGCCCGCCCGGACAGGACGTCGATCAGCGTCGACTTGCCCGCCCCGTTCGGGCCGATCAGCCCGCGAATCTGCCCCTCGGGCACGGAGATGCAGATCTTGTCGAGGGCGACGAAGCCGCCGAAGCCGCGCGTGAGGTTGGTGCCTTCGATCGCGATCATTGCGCAGCCTCCCCGGTTGCGTTGCCGCGCCTGCGCACCGCCCCGGCGAGCCGGGCGAGCGCGCCGGCCAGCCCTTCCGGCAGCATCAGCGTGGTGATGATGACGATCATGCCGATGATGGCCGGCCAGTGCTCCGTCAGATTGCCGGTGAAGTCCTTGATGAAGAAGAACACGACGGCGCCGAGGGCAGGCCCCCACAGATATTTCGGCCCGCCGATGATGGCCATGATGAGCACGGACCCCGACAGGCTCCAGTGCAGCATGTCCGGCGAGACGAAGCCGTTGTAGAGCACCGCCATGACCCCGGCGATCGAGGCCACGAAGGCCGAGAGCGCATAGACGAAGGCGCGCGGCACCACGGTCCGGTAGCCGATGAAGCGCGCGCGCTCCTCGTTCTCGCGGATCGCGACCGTCAGCCGGCCGAGCGGGCTGTTGGCGAACACCTGCAGCGCCAGCAGGATGACGATCAGCAGCATCCAGCAGATCAGGAACATCGACGACGGATGCTGGAAGGTGCGCACGGAGATGCCGAACACCTGCGCCGGAAAGTTGACGGCGAAGCCGTCGTCGCCGACGGTGATGTGGCGCGCCTTGAGCGCGAACTCGTAGATCGCCTGCCCCACGGCGAGCGTGAGCATGGCGAAGGCCACGCCCGGAATCCGCACGATGACCAGACCGAGCAGGAAGGCGAGCAGGGGCGGCAGCACCAGCGCCGCGATGATCGCCAGCTCGGCCGGCAGCAGGCCGTAACGCATCGACAGGCCGATGATGTAGGCCGCCGAGCCGTAGAACGCGGCGTGGCCGAAGCTGACGACGCCGTTCTGGCGGAACAGGAGGCCGACGCCCGTCGCGGTGATGGCGCCGATCACGGCCTGCGTCATCAGGCTGAGCAGCAGGACCGAAGAGACCAGGCCCGGCAGGAAGATGCCCACGGCCGCCGCCACCGCGGCCAGCACGAAGACGCTGCGCTGCGGCAACGAGGCCATCAGGCCCCCGCGCGGGCGGTTGCTGAGAGTGATGCTGTCGCTCATACGTGACTCCCTGCCACGCCCGTCGGCCGCCAGATCAGGACGCCGACCATGAGAAGGAACGGGATCATCGTCGCCGCCCACGGCAGGTAGATGACTCCGAAATTGTGGATCTGGCCGATGATGATCGCGGCCAGGAACGCGCCGGAGAAGCTGCCCAGGCCGCCGACCACGACGACGATGAAGGACTCGATCAGGATGAAGCTGCCCATGGCCGGCGACAGCGCCAAGAGCGGCGCGGCGACGGTGCCGGACAGGCCGGCGAGCCCGGCGCCGACGGCGACCACGATCATCGACACCCGGTCGGTGTTGACGCCCTGAACGGCGGTCGTCTCGGCATCCATGCTGGAGGCGCGCACGAACAGGCCGATCCGGCTGTAGCGCAGTCACAGCGTCAGGCCGATGGCGACGCACGCGGCGACCAGGATCACGACGAGCCGGTACACCGGGAACATGTTGCCGAAGATCGTGACCGTCCCCGACAGGAGGGGCGGCGTCGGCATCGAGAGGAAGTCCTTGCCCCAGATGGTCTGGACCACGTCCTCCAGCACCAGCAGGATGCCGAAGGTGACGAGCACCGTGACGATGTGGTTCTCGTTCTGGAGCGGCCGGAACACGAAGCGGTCGAGCAGCACGCCGAGCGCGGCCAGCACCAGCACCGACACGACGACGGCGAGCCAGAAATTCGTCAGCGAGGCCACGGCGAAGCCGACATAGGCGCCGACCATGAACAGGCCGCCATGGGCGAAGTTCACGACGCGGCGCAGGCCGAAGATCAGCACCAGCCCGACGGCGACGATGTAGAGAAGCCCGCCATAGACGAGGCCGTTCAGGATCTGGACAAGCATGCCGCCCTCCCGAACGCTCCCCGCCGGGCATTGCCCGCGCGGCATCTTCCGAACCAGAAACAATTCACCGGCTTTCCTCCCTTGAAGCCTCGTCCAACCCATGAAGCAGAGCATGCCGGGCGGCCTCCAACCGCCTCTCACGCCCGCCTGTCCTGCTGCC
This sequence comes from Aquamicrobium sp., assembly GCA_014860725.1. The sequence continues at coordinate 2,318 of JACZJD010000273.1, read as the reverse complement.
CGATTCCCTCCTCTTCTCCCTGATCGAAGACGACCGGACCCTATCCCCTCGGACCCCTTGCCCTCGATGCGAGGGCGTTGTCCTGTATGTTGTTTTGCAAGTGAATGATGGCTCATTCATTTCTATCCGTCAATGGTGTCGTGTGCTAGAGTGCGATTGCTGCGGATCGGATCGGGGCCGTGCGCAGGGCCGCAGCGCGGGCGAAAGCCGGCGCCGACGGCCACGGATAAGGCCTGCGCACGGGAGCGCGCAGCGGGAGGAGGATCAGATGTTTCATCATATCGTTCTGATGCGGCTGTCGGGCATCGACGCCGCGTTCCATCGGCAGGTCGCCGCCTATGTCGCGAGGGTCCGCGCGGAGCTTCCCTATGTGCGCAGCTACGCCTTCGTGCCCAACCGCGCCGACCGCGGCGAGGGCTACGACTGGGCGGTGCTGTCGAGCTTCGACACCGAGGAGGACCACGACCGCTACCAGGCCTCCGCCGTGCATCGGGAGATGAAGGCCTACATGGCCCCCTTCATCGCGGCGCTGATCGCCTGCGATGCGGAGACGCGGGCATGAGCGCGCCTTCCCCGCGGCCCGATCCGGCGGCGATCGCCTGGCGGCCCGACGCCGCCTTCGTCGAGGCGGCCAACTGGACCGCTTTCATCCGCGACATGGGCGAGGCCGACTATGCCGGCCTGGCAGCGCGCGCCGAGGCCGACCCGGCATGGTTCTGGGACGGGCTGATCCGCTTCCTCGACATCCGCTTCCGCCGGCCTTTCGACCGCGTGCTCGACGCCGGCGACGGCCCGGAATGGGTGAAGTGGTGCGTCGGCGGGCGCATGAACATGAGCGAGACCCTGATCGAGCGCAATCTCGCGCTGGGCCGCGGAGACCGTCCCGCCATCGTCTGGGAGGGAGAGGACGGCACCGTCCGCACCGTCACCTATGCGGCGCTCGCCGACGAGGCGGCGCGCGCTGCGGCAGGCCTCGCTGCGCTCGGCTTGCGCCCCGGCGATCCGGTCGGCCTCTACATGCCGATGGTGCCGGAAGCCGTCACGGCCTTTCTCGCGCTCGCCCGGCTCGGCTGCATCGTCCTGCCGCTGTTCTCGGGCTTCGGCGCGGAAGCGCTCGCCGTGCGGATGCAGGACAGCGGCGCCGTCGCCTGCATCACCGTCGACGGCTGCATGCGGCGCGGCCGCGTCGTGGCGATGAAATCCGTGGTCGACGAGGCCGCGGCCGGGCTTCCTGCGCTGCGCCACGTCGTCACCGTCCACCGTCTCGGCGCGAAGGCCCTTCCTTGCGAGGAAAGAGCCGGCCGCGACGTGGCATGGGAAAGCCTCGTCGCCCGCGCGGCCGAAGGCACGCAGGCGGTCGAGCTCGACGCCGAGGCGCCGCTGATGATCGTCTACACCTCCGGCACGACGGGAAAGCCCAAGGGCACGGTGCACACCCATTGCGGCTTCCTGACCAAGACCGGGGAGGATTTCGCGCTCTGCTTCGACCTCAAGCCCGACGACAGGCTGCTGTGGATGACCGACATCGGCTGGCTGGTCGGCCCGATCCAGATCACCGCGGCGCTGATGCGCGGGGCGACGCTGGTGCTTGCCGAGGGAACGCCGGACTATCCGGAGCCCGGCCGCCTGTGGCGGCTCGTCCAGGACCACCGCGTCACCTTCCTCGGCGTCGGGTCCACGATCGCGCGGCTGCTCATGCGCCACGGCCGCGACGAGGTCGCGAAATACGATCTGTCGTCGCTGCGCGTCGCCGCTTCCACCGGCGAGCCGTGGGACCACGATTCCTGGCGCTGGATCTTCGACTGCGTGCTGGGCGGCGGCCGGCCGCTCATGAACTACAGCGGCGGCACGGAGATGGGCGGCCTGCTCGCGACCAATCCGCTGTTCCCGATCAAGCCGGCCAGCTTCAACGGTCCCATTCCCGGGACCAATGCCGACATCGTCGACGATGCGGGCAGGCCCGTCGGCCCCGGCGAGGTCGGGGAGCTCGTCATGCGCGGCCCCTGCATCGGCCTCACCAAGGGCCTGCTGCACGATCCCGGGCGCTACATCGAGAACTACTGGAGTCGGTTTCCGGGCATGTGGGTGCACGGCGACTGGGCGTCGCGCGACGCCGACGGCTACTGGTACGTGCACGGGCGCTCCGACGACACCATCAAGCTGGCCGGCAAGCGCACCGGCCCGGCGGAGATCGAATCGCTGGCGCTGTCGACGGGCCTCGTCAGCGATGCGGCCGCCGTCGCGGTGCCCGACCCGGTCAAGGGCTCCGCGGTGGTGCTGGTGGCCGTGCCGTCGCCGGGCGTGGCGGAGGACGCCGC
>JACZJD010000272.1 GCA_014860725.1 Aquamicrobium sp. | reverse complement strand
CTCGATGCGGAAGCGGTCGAGGCGGCGCTCGCCGCGCTCGACGGCTGGACCCTGGAGGAGGGCGGCGGCGCCATCCTCAGGCGCTTCGCCTTCAGCGATTTCAACGCCGCCTTCGGCTTCATGACGCGGGCGGCGCTCGTCGCCGAGAAGCTCGACCACCATCCCGAATGGTCGAACGTCTACAACCGGGTCGAGGTGCGGCTGACCACCCATTCCGCGCGCGGCCTGACCGCGCTCGATTTCGAGCTCGCCCGCCGCATGGACGCCATCGCCGCCGGCTGAGTCCCCTTTCCCCCGAGGCCGGTCGCTTCGCCGCTTCCGTGAAACCGTGAGACGATCTACGCGGTCGCCGGCTCTCCGAGAACGAAGCGGTCGATCGTCTCGAACAGGACCGGCCACGCCTTCTCCTGCGGCAGCACCACGTGGTTGCGGCCTTCGAGCAGCAGGAATTCGGCGCCGGGAATCCGCGCGGCGAGCTGGCGGCCCTGGTCGAGCGGCTGCACGCCGTCGTCGCGGGAATGGATGACCAGCGTCGGCGCTTCGATCTCTTCGACGAGGTCGCTGACGTCGAAGCGGTCGATCGCCGCGCGCAGCGTCGCCGCGTTTTCCGGCGAGGTCGTCTGCCGCTGGAGCTCGACCAGCGAATCGATCTGCTCGCGGCTGCCGTCGGGCACGAACATCGTGGCGAACGCATCGATGAAGGGGCTGCCGCGCCGCCCCCAGCCGTGGCGCAGCAGCGTCAGGATGGCGTCGCCCTCGGCGCGCTCCCTTTCGGAGGCGCGCACGAGGCGGCCTTTTTCATAGCCTCCGTGCAGGATGAGATGGCTCACCCGCCCGGGGTGGCGGTGGGCATAGGCGATCGCGATCGGTGCGCCCTGCGACGTTCCGTAGAGGGCGAAGCGGTCGAGCTCCGCCGCCTCGACCACCGCCTCGAGATCCTCGACGAAACGCTCCAAACCGAAATCAGCGACCTCCCAGTCCGAAAGCCCGTTGCCGCGCTGGTCGTAGCGGATCAGCCTGAACCGCCGCTCGAGCCGCTCCAGCAGCGGCCGCCAGAGCGGGCTCCGCCGGTCGTGCTCCAGATGCGTCAGCCAATGCCCGGCCTTGACCAGCGGATAGCCGGTTCCGCCGGTCGCGTAGGCGATGCGCGTTCCGTCGGCCGAGCGGCAGAAGGCGACGCGCTGGTGGTTCTCGGCGGCCGCAGGCGGGAGGGACCTTGCGGCTCCCGGCGCGTCCGCCTCCGCGACCGTGCCGACGAAGCGGAAGCCGCGCCGCGGCATCGTCCTGATCCATCGCTGCCGCGCGCCGTCGTCGCCGATCGCCGTGCGCGCCGCGCTGATGCGGGCGCTGACCGCCGAATCGGAGACGATCCGGCCGTTCCAGACGGCGCGGATCAGGTCGTCGCGCGACACGACCCGGTCGCGCTCGCGCAAGAGGAAGGCCAGCAGGTCGAAGACCTGCGGCTCGATCGGGCACGCTTGTCCGGCGGCCAGAAGCTCGCGGGTTTCCGGCACCAGTGCGTAGTCGCCGAAAAGATAGCGCATGTCCTTTTCTACCACGGCGCGGCCAAGCCCGGAACGGGAGCGCGGCGCTTGGGACGAAAGACAGGGCAAAAGACAGGAAGACCGCAGGGAAACGGCAAGGCCGCGGTCAAGCGGCGTCGAAGGCTGCCGGCTAGGGTTGCCTCGACACGGTGAAGGAGCCAGCCATGACCACGATCAGCGACCGTCGGGATGCCGACATCCGCCGCAGGGAGGACGGATCGATCGACACGGACTTCTATGTGCGCTGCGCGATGACGCTGAGGGCGGCGGCGTTCGGCGAGGGAAAGGCCGCGCTGGCCGGGCGGC
>JACZJD010000271.1 GCA_014860725.1 Aquamicrobium sp. | reverse complement strand
GGCCGCCCCCTCGCCGCCGCCACCGAATGACGCGGCGCCGCCGCCCCGACCAAGGGAGAGAACGACCATGACAGACAAGCGCGATGACCCCTCGCGAACGAACGATGCCGGCGATGCGAGCACGCTGGTGCCGATGCTCGTCGCCGGGCTGGTGCTCATCACCGTCGGGATGATCGCCGTCGCCCTCTTCGTGTGACGGTGCCGCGCCGGCCCTTCCCGCGCGACGTCGCCCCCGAGAGCGCATGCCCGTCCCTGCGCGGACATGCCGCATCCGTCCCGTCCCGTTGCGGCCCCGAGAAAGCGCAGAAACCCTCTTGATTAAAAAGTGGAGCATTCTTATCCACTATTTGACATAGCGCAAAGAAACGGCCCGCCGGAGCGTCTTGATTAGCGGCGGCGACGGCCGGGCGGCATCCTGGCCGGATGCATGCGCATCGCCGTGCGTGGGGTGCGGCGGTCTGTGTCGAAGGGGTTCCGAGGGGATGGCGATGACGGCGGAAGGCCTTGAGCCGCACTTTGCCCGCACGGGCGGCGATCCCGTGCGCGACGCCTTCTCCGCGCGCCGGGCGGTGATGCCTTGGCGCAGCCGCCAGGCCCTGCCGGCCGAGGAGGTCGAGGCGACATGGGCGCGCCTTGCCGAGCGGCACCCGCCGTCCGGCCCGCGCCTCGCCTACGTCCATGTCCCCTTCTGCGCCAATCACTGCCTGTTCTGCGGCTTCTATCGCAACGCCTACACGCCGCAGGCCGCGACCGCCTACACCGATCTGGTGGTCGCCGAGATCGAGCGCGAGGCGGGCAGCCCCGCGGTCGGCGCCCAGCCCATCGACGCGGTCTATCTCGGCGGCGGCACGCCGAGCGCGCTGTCGGCCGACGAGCTGTCGCGGCTCATCGGCACCATCCGCCGCGCGCTGCCGCTCGCGCCCGACTGCGAGATCACCATCGAGGGGCGCATCATCCATTTCGACGCCGAGAAGGTCGACGCCTGCCTCGAGGCCGGCGCCAACCGCATCTCGATCGGCGTGCAGAGCTTCGACACCGCCGTGCGCCGCCGCCAGGGCCGCCGCGCCGGCAAGGAGGAGGCGATCGCCTTCATCGAGGCGCTGCGCGACCGCAACAAGGCGGCCATCGTCATCGACCTCCTGTTCGGCCTGCCCGGACAGACCGGGGAGGTGTGGCGCGAGGATCTGGCGATCGCAGCCGGCATCGCGCCCGACGGCGTCGATCTCTACGGGCTCAACCTCATCCCCGGCACGCCGCTCCACCGTGCGGCCGCCGCCGGCAAGTTCCCCAACGCGCCGACGCTCGCCGACCTCGGCGGCATGTACCGCACGGGCGCGGACTTCCTCGCCAAGGAAGGCTGGCAGCAGATCAGCAACAGCCACTGGCGGCGCACCCCCCGCGAGCGCAACATCTACAATCTGCGCATCAAGGAAGGGGTGGAGTGCCTCGCCTACGGCTCCGGTGGCGGCGGGCTTCTCGGCCGTTACAGCTATGCCGTCGCGCCCGACCTTCAGACCTATGCCGACGGCATCCGCGCCGGCCGCAAGCCTATCGAGGGCATGCGCGTCTGCGATTCGCTGCAGCCGCTGCGCAACGCCATCATGGGCGGCATCGAGAAGGGCCGCCTCGACATCGGCGGCCTCGCGGCCCTTGCCCCCGGCGAGGACGTCGCCGGGCAGCTCGCGCCCCTCCTGCGGCAATGGCAGGCCGCCGGCCTGATCGAGCTCGCCGACGACGTCATGACGCTCACCACCGCCGGCCGGTTCTGGTATTCGAATCTGGTCTTCGCCTTCGACGCCATCCTGTGCGCGGGCACGACGCCTCCGACGGGCGGCCCGCCGCAGCGGCCCGCCTTTCCCCCCAACCAGCACAAGACGAGAGAGCTTTCATGAGCCAGTCCTCCGCCCCCGCCGATCTCGACGCCATCCGCCGCGAGCTTGCCGAAAACCCCGGCGGCGTCCTCGAATCCACCGCCAGCCAGCACGGCCTGTCGCTGCAGGCCGTGGTGGAGCTGCTGCCGCAGGAGATGTGGGCACGCGTTCCCGGCGACCTGTTCGTCGAGGTGATGCAGGACCTGACCGAATGGGGCGACGTCACCGTGATCGCCCACACCAGGGACATCATCCTCGAGGTCGAGGGTCCGGTGCCGCCCGGCAAGCTCGGCCACGGCTTCTACAACCTGCACGGCGACAGCCCGATCGGCGGCCACCTGCGCGCCGACAACTGCAAGGCGATCGTGTTCCTGCGCCGGCCGTTCATGGGCAAGGAATCGGTGTCGATCCAGTTCTTCAACGCCGAGGGCGGCTCGATGTTCAAGGTCTTCGTCGGCCGCGACGAGAACCGCGCGCTGAAGCCGGAGCAGGTCGAGCGCTTCGAGGCGCTCAAGGCCCGGCTGACCCAGAAGGCGGAAGCCGCCTGACATGACCCCGACGGTGATCTTCGGCGCCAGAACCGGTGTCGGCCTGCATCTGGCGCGGCTCCTGCACGGCGACGGCGTTCCCGTCGTCGCCATGCTGCGCCCGGGCGCCGACGCCGGCGAGCTGGAGGCGATGGGCGTGCGCATCGCCCGCGGCGACGCCTTCCTCCCCGAAGACATCGACGCCGCGCTCGACCTTGCCCTCGAATTCGACCCCGACGGCGAGTTCGACGTCGTCTCCACCATCGGCGGCCGCCGTGAGGACGGCCGCTTCGCCGACGAGGACGGCAACGTCAACATCGCCGACCGGGCGGCGGCACGCAATGTCGGCCGCTTCGTCCTCGTCACCTCCATCGGCTGCGGCGACATGGCGCCCTACCGCTCCGAGCGGGCCATCGCCGCCTTCGGCGCGGCGGTCGACGCCAAGACCCGGGCCGAGGATCATGCGCGGCGCGTCATCCGCGCCGCGACCTTCATCCGCCCGGGCGGCCTGCGCTCGGAGCCGGCCACCAGCCGCGGCATCCTGTCGGACGACCCGCAGATGCACGGCTTCATCCACCGCGCGGACGTCGCCGACCTCGTGCGCCGCGCGCTGCGCGATCCGGCCACCGAAGGCCGCGCCTTCGCCGCGGTCGATGCCGACCAGGCGCATTCCGTCAACCCCATCGAGCCATTTCCCCTAGCCAGATGAGAATCCCCATGAAGCACAAGGGACCAAGAAATGAAGCTCGGCTTCCTGATGATCATCCTCACTCTGGTCGAGAACGGCCAGCTTTCCGTCGCCTTCGTCAACACCGCGACGCTTGAGGAGTGCGAGCAGCGCGCCGCCGTGGTGCGCGACATCCTCGAAAAGGGCGACTACCCCATCGAAAAGATGGTCTGCCGCGCGGCCGACGTCGAGTTCGAGCCGTTCGTGCACGGCATGGAAGAATTCGCGGAGCGCCAGACCTACCTCGTCTCCTTCGACGACCGGACCGCGACGGTCGAGAAGGTCGCCTCCTGCGACGGCGCGGCGCAATCGCAGCCGGGCACTTGGTGCGCCGTCTCCATGCAGAAATTCGCCTCCGAAGCGGAGTGACGCCGGGAGCGGTCCCTTAGGGACGCCCCCAAAAGGACGCCCCTAAGGCACGCCAATGCAAGACGGCGGGAGCGCCCGCGCGCGCCCCTGCCCGGAAAAGAAATGAAGTCTGGAGAGTTGGGATCATGAACGGAACCACCACCCTCGCCAGCCAGAAGGTGAAAGACCCTTCCAGCCAGACGATTTTCAGGACGGCCGCCCTCGCGCTGCTGTTTTCATCCGCGCCCGTCGCCATCGGCGCCGTGCAGGCGCAGGCTCAGTCGCAGGCCCAGTCGCAGGACGGCGTCACCTGGCTCGACACCATCGCCGTCGTCGGCACCCGCACCGAAACCTCGGTGCAGGACAATCCCGCCTCGGTAAGCGTGGTCGACGAAGAGCAGATCGAGAGGAAATCGGGCGAATCGATCGCCGAGCTGCTGCGCGACGTGCCGGGCGTCGAGGTGGTCGATTCCTCCGCCCCGGGCATGAAGCGGCTTTCCATCCGCGGCGAATCCTCGCGCCGCGTCACCATCCTCGTCGACGGGCAGGAGATCACCGACCACTCGACCTACGGCACGCCGATCCTGGTCGATCCGGCCAATGTCGAGCGCATCGAGGTGGTGCGCGGCCCGGCCTCGGTGCTGCACGGCGCCAAGGCCATCGGCGGCGTCATCAACATCATCACCAAGCGCGGCGCCGACAAGCCGGTCCAGGCCGAGATCGGCGGCACCTACGATTCCGCCACGTCCGGCTGGAAAGGCTGGGCGGCGGCTTCGGGCACCGTGGGCAATTTCGACTACCGCTTCTCGGGCAGCCTCGACGACCACGGCGACCGTAGGGTGCCGAAAGGGCAATACAGCTCGACCGGCCGGCTCGACGGCACGTCGTTCGACAACGACAACATCTCGGCGCATCTGGGCTACACCTTCGGCGACGCCGGCAACCACTACATCGCGCTCAAGGCCGAGCAGCATCGGCTGTCCACTGAAAGCTGGACCGATCCGTCCTACCAGACCTACCCGATCACCGGCTTCAACATCGACCTGCCGCAGCGCGACCTGCGCAAGGTCGGGCTCTACTACGACGGCACCGACATCAGCGATCTCGTCCGCAAGGTCCATGTCGACGCCTACTACCAGACCGTCGACCGGCTGTTCATGAACGAAGTGGTGATGCAGCCGCTGCCGATAATGACGGTGGGGGTGGAATCGACATCCGACGACCGCAACGTCAACTATGGCGGCACGGCGCAGGTGGACCTGCAGTTCCATCCCGACCACTACACCATCGTCGGGCTTCACTACCTGACCGACAACCTGAAGACGGCGAAGACCTCGACCACATCGACGAGGATGGGGATGGCCCCGCCGAGCGTCACCTCCTCATCGGGCTTCGACGACGCCTCCATCCACACGGTCTCGGCCTTCGCCCAGAACGAGTGGTCCTTCGCGGAGGACTTCAAGCTGACGACGGGCGCCCGCTACTACTACACCCGGACCGAGCACGACTATTCCGAGCAGAACTCGGTCGCCGTGCCCACCCATCCGAGCAACAGCGACGGCAGGCTGGTCACGTCCGCCGGCCTGACCTACACCGGCCTTCCCGACACCACGCTGAGGGCGCTCTATTCGGAGGGCTACATCACGCCGACGCTGCTGCAGCTCTTCACCGATTCGAGCGCGGGCCGCGGCGTGGTCACCTACGGCAATCCCGACCTCGACGCCGAAACGTCGCGCAACGTCGAGGTCGGCGCGCGCTACAACGCCGGCGGCGTCGTCTTCGACGCCGCAGCCTTCTACACCACGGCGAAGGACTACATCACCAGCATCTCCTGCACGCCCGGAGCCGGGTGCCCGGCAGGAGCCTCGGCGGCCAACTACATCTACGTCAACGCCGACGAGGCCACCGCCTACGGCCTCGAGCTGGCGGCAGAGTATACCATCCCCGGCACGGCCTTCACGCCTTACGTCACCGGCGCGTGGATGCGCCGCAAGCTCGAATTCGCCAGCTACTCGACCTACAACAGCAACACGCCCGCGCTTTCGGGCCGGCTCGGCGTGCGCTGGGAAGGCGAGGTGGCCAACCACGACGCATGGGCCGATCTCTATGTGCGGGCGTCGTCGGGCGTGAAGCTGACCACGCGCAACGGCACCACCGGCCTTCTCGAGACCGACAGCCTTTCCGGCTACGGCACGCTCAACTTCGCCTTCGGCGGCGCGTTCGGCGACGACGACAAGTTCCGCTACGGCGTCCATTTCAACAACATCCTCGACAAGGAATACCGATCCTCGTTCGAGGAGATTCCGGGCGTCGGCCGCAGCGTCGAGGTGTCGTTGCGGATGAAGTTCTGACGACCGCAAGAGGGGAAGCGCGCCCGGCTGGCTCACGGGGCGCCGCAAACGCAAGCGGCCCGCCATCCGCAAGAGATGGCGGGCCGTCTCCGTTTCGTGAGCCGGCTTTCTACGTCTCCGGCACGGCGCAGACCGTCGAGCGGGTCAGGAACCGCTTCTCGCGGCCGTTGTCGAGCGAGAACATGCCGCCGCGGCCGGGCACCACGTCGATGACGAGGTCGGTGTGCTTCCACGCCTCATACTGGGATTCGCTGATATAGACCGGCGTGTCGCCGATCGTCCCCAGAAGCACGTCGCGGTCGCCGACGATGAAGTCGTCGCGCGGGTAGCACATCGGCGAGGAGCCGTCGCAGCAGCCGCCCGACTGGTGGAACAGCACCGGGCCGTGATCGGCGATGATCTCGTCGAGCAGTTGCAACGCCTCGGGCGTCGCCGAGACCTTTCCGAGAGAGATCTTTTCCTGCTTCATGGCGAAATCTCCCTGCCTGCCGGGAAGACTGGGGCGGCGCAGCGACGGGCGCCGCGCCGCCCCGGCCCGGGAGGATCAGAAGAAGCCCAGCCGCTTCGGGCTGTAGCTCACCAGCATGTTCTTGGTCTGCTGGTAATGGTCGAGCATCATCTTGTGCGTCTCGCGGCCGATGCCCGACTGCTTGTAGCCGCCGAAGGCGGCATGCGCCGGATAGGCGTGGTAGCAGTTGGTCCACACCCGCCCGGCCTGATGGCGCGGCCGAAGCGGTAGGCGCGATTGCCGTCGCGGGTCCAGATGCCGGCGCCGAGGCCGTAGAGCGTGTCGTTGGCGATGGCGAGCGCCTCGTCGTCGTCCTTGAAGGTCGTCACCGACACCACCGGGCCGAAAATCTCCTCTTGGAAGATGCGCATCTTGTTGGTGCCCTTGAACACCGTCGGCTTGACGTAGTAGCCGCCGGCGAGGTCGCCCGGCAGCATGTTGCGCTCGCCGCCGGTCAGCACCTCCGCGCCTTCCTGCTTGCCGATGTCGAGATAGGACAGGATCTTCTCGAGCTGCTCGGACGAGGCCTGCGCGCCGAGCATGGTCGCCGGATCGAGCGGGTCGCCCTGCACGATGGCCTCCACCCGCTTCAGCGCCTTCTCCATGAAGCGGTCGTAGA
>JACZJD010000270.1 GCA_014860725.1 Aquamicrobium sp. | reverse complement strand
TGGCGCAGAGCGCCAACCTCACCGCCTCGCGGGCGCTCTCCACCGTTCCCGGCGTCGTCGTGCAGGACTTCTTCGGCGGCAACGACCAGCCGCGCATCCAGATCCGCGGCTCGGGCCTCCAGCAGAACCCGGTCGAGCGCGGCATCCTGATGCTTCAGGACGGCCTGCCGCTCAACCGCGCCGACGGCTCCTACATCGTCGCCTTCCTCAACCCGAACGCGGCGAGCGCGCTCGAAATCTATCGCGGCTACACCGCCAACCGCCTCGGGGCCAACGTGCTCGGCGGCGCCATCAACATGATCTCGCCGACCGGATCGAGCCAGCCCGGCATCCGCCTCTCCACCAGCGGCGGCTCGTTCGGCCAGATCGGCGCGTCCGGCGAGGCCGGCTTCCAGGGCGACGGCTACGACGTCCACCTGCGCGGCGACTTCAGCCGCCGCGACGGCTTCCGCACCTACAACGAGTCGGAGCGCATCCATGTCGGCGGCAATGTCGGCATCGAGCTGTCCGACAACGTGAAGACGAGGCTATTCTTCGGCTACACCGACCTCGGCTTCGACGTCGCCGGGCCGCTGCCCAAGTCCTACCTGAACGCCGACCCCTCGCAGGTCCACACCGGACCGGTCATGACCCTCCCGGGTCCGGTCGCCACCTTCCCCGGCCCCAACGTCGTGCGCGACAAGCCGCGGCGCGAGGCCGAGCAGTTCCTGATCGGCTCGCGCACCACGGCCGAGTTCGACGCCCACCTGTTCGACCTCGTCCTCGGCTACACCTACACGGACGACATGTTCCGCTTCCCGATCTCGTCCGGCATCCGCGTCACCAAGGGCGGCGATTTCACCGGCGTGCTGCGCTACGCCTACAAGCCGGATGCGAGCGCCGTGCTGCCGCTGTTCGAGAGCACCGCGCAATACACGATCGGCTCAGCCGACCGCGAGAACTACCACAATCTCTCCGGCACGCAGGGGCCGCTGTTCGGCAGGAGCGAGCTCGACGCCACCTCGCTGTCGCTCAACGCCGGCTTCAACGTGCCGTTCGGCGAGGCCTTCATCGTCTCCCCGTCCGTCGCCTATTCGCATGCGACGCGCGACAACAAGGACGTCTTCACCTCGCTGACGCGCCCGACCGTCGCCTACAACCCGATGAACCCGACGGTGCGGACGCCCGACGGGGCCGTCGCGACCCGGGATTCGAGCTACGAGCGCACCTACAGCGGCTGGTCGCCGAGCCTTGCCGTCTCGTACCGGCCGGACGAGCGCCAGACCTTCTTCGGCGCGGTCAGCCGCACCTTCGAGCCGCCGACGCACGACGACCTCCTCGCCACCGTCAATGGCACGCCGAACAGCGGCCCCGGCCGCCCGAACCCCGGCAATCCCGCCCTCGACGCCGAGGTCTTCCACACGCCGGACTTGAAGGCCCAGACCGCGACCACCGTCGAGGCCGGCTGGCGCGGCAGCAATCACAGCGGCACCGCGGCCTGGGACGCCACCGTCTACTATTCGTGGGTGGAGAACGAGCTTCTCAACCTGCGCGACGTGACCGGCGTGTCGCTCGGCGCGATCAATGCCGGCAAGACCAGCCATTTCGGCATCGAGCTCGGGCTGACGGCGCAGTTCGCCGACCAGTGGAGCGCACGCCTCGCCTACACCTATCAGGACTTCCGCTTCCGCGACCACCCCACCTACGGCACCAACCGGCTGGCCGGCGCGCCGCGCCATATCGTCAACGCCGTGCTGCAATACGACGCGACGGAAGACTGGACGCTGCAGGGCGCGGTGCGCTGGCTGCCGTCGAAGACCCCGGTCGACAACATGAACACGCTCTATGCCGACCCCTATGTCGTGGTCGACCTGCGCACCCAGTACCGCATCAACGGGCAGGTGTCGCTGTTCGCCGAGGTCACCAACGTCTTCGACGAGACCTATGCTGCCTCGACGCTGGTGGTCGATCAGGCACAGCCCAACCAGGCCGCCTTCATCCCCGGCGACGGCCGCGGCTTCTTCGTCGGCCTCAACGCGAAGTTCTGAGCGCACAACCCTGAAAAGCAAAACGGGCGGTCCTGGCCGCCCGTTTCCTTTTTGTCGCGGGGTTGGCGTATCAGTCCAGCCCAAGCTTGCCGCGCAGCGTCGAAAGGTCCTCGGCCAGCGTGTTCACCGCTGCCGACAGCACGTTGCGGTCGGCGTCGGTCAGCTCGAGATAGGAGACGTAGCCGTCGCCGTCCTCGTACTTCGTAAGCGTCGTGTAGACCTTGTCGAAATTGGCGTCGACCGTCTTGAGGAACTCGCCCTCCGTCTCCTCGATCAGCGGCCGCACCAGCTCGACGATCTTGTAGGCGCCGTCGAAATTGGCCTTGAAGTCCCAGAGATCCGTGCGGCTGTAGCGGTTCTCCTCGCCGGAGATCTTGGTGAACGCCACCTCCTCCATCAGCACGGCCGCGCCGCCTACCACCTTCTCGGGCGGGAAGGTCAGGCCCTCGATGCGCCCGTGCAGCTCCTTGACGTCGGCCAGCAGCTTGTCGGCCACCTCGTCCAGCCCCTCGGTCGAGCCCTTCTCCCACAGGCCGTATTCGATGCGGTGGAAGCCGGGGAACTCGGGATCGGCCTCGGCCTGCTCGTAGTCGTTGGCGCGCGAGTCGATGGCCACGTCGAGGTCGCTGAACAGCTCGGCGATCGGCTCGATCTCCTCGTAGGGCACGCGCACAGCCGGATAGAGCGCCTTGGCCTTGTCGATGTCCCCGGCCTTGACCGCCGCGACGAATTCCGTGGTGCCCTCGACCAGCTTCTCGGTGCGCTCGGTGACGTAGATCTTGTATTCGGCGATCGGCTCGACGAGGTCGAGCGCATCGACCTGGGCATGGGCGCCGCCGGCCGTCGCCAGTGTGATCGCCGCGGCGGCGAAGAGAGAGTTCATCTTCATGGAAGTCTCCTGGGTTCAAGGATCAGGGAGTCTGGGTAGGGCAAGGCCCGGTCCTCACCGGGTCACGGCCGCCATCAGCGTGCTGCCGAGATAGTCCGAGGCGTCGCGCACGCCCGGAAGCGCGAAGAAATAGCCGCCGCCGACCGGCTTGATGTATTCCTCGAGCGGCTCGCCATCGAGCCGGCGCTGGACGGCGACGAAGCCCTTCTCCAGATCGGCCTGGTAGCAGATGAACAAGAGCCCCTGATCGAGCTGGCCGGCCCGGGTCACGCCGTTGGAGTAGTTGAACGGCCGGCGCAGGATGACGTTCTCCTCCGTCTCCGGCGTGCGCGGATTGGCGAGGCGGATGTGCGAATCGAGCGGCGTCGCCAGCCCTTCCGGGTCGTCCGCATAGTCGGGCGCGTCGAACTCGCTCGCCTCCGGTCTGTCGAGCGGCGCGCCGGTGGTGCGCACCCGGCCCATGATCAGCTCCTGCTCGCGCAGCGGCGTGCGGTCCCAGCGCTCGACGAAATTGCGGATGATGCGCACGAGCTGGTAGGAGCCGCCTTCCGCCCATTCCGGCTCGCCGCGTTCCGGCCCGACCCACACCAGCCGGTCCATCAGCGCCTTGTCGGAGGCGTCGGGATTGGCCGAGCCGTCGCGGAAGCCGAGGAAGTTGCGCGCGCTTTCGGCGAGCCCGTCGGGGCCGGGCGCGATCACCGGCACGTTGCCCTCCTGCTTCCATTTCAGCACCAGCCGGTCGGGCAGGTTCTTGATGATGTCGCGCAGCGCGTGGATCGTCGTATCCTGCGTGTTGGCGCAGATCTGCAGCGTGAGGTCGCCGTGGCAGAGCGAGGCGTCGAGCGCGTCGTTGGGAAAGCGCGTCATGCGCGTGAGCCGCAGCGGCTTCAGCGGCGCGAGCCATTCCCGCTCGTCGAACAGCGAGGCGCCGAGCGCGACGGTGACAGTGAGCGCGTCCGGCCGGATCACCGGCCCGACGATGCCGGAATCGGCCGGCGGCAGCCGCGGGTCGAGCTCGGGCGGCGTGCCGCCTTCGGTCAGGAAGGCGATGCGCTGCGTCAGGCGGCGGAAAAGGTCCTCCAGATCGTCCGCCGTCTGCGCCACGACGTGGAAGCTCGCGACCATGCCGTGCGCCGGGCGCGGGTTGACGATGCCGGCCTGATGCCGGTCGTGGAACGGCACACGATCGTCGGGCGAGGCGATGTTGAGGATCGGCGCGTCGGTGACGTGCCCCGGCGCGGCCGGCGCCTTCGCCTGCGCCGTCCCGGCCATCAGGCCGGAGAACGGGCAGCTCGCCGCCGCCAGCCCCAGCCCGCCGAGAACGCGGCGGCGGTTGGTGTCCACCTTCAGCAGGGAATCGTGATCGCGTGCGTCCGTCATGGCGTTACCCCAGACCGATTGCCGGATTGAGCGCGGAGATCGCCTCGGCCAGCGCGCGGAACGCCTCGGCCAGCCTGTCGCGCGCCTCCGCGCCGACCGTGTCGTAAGCTGGATAGGTCGCGCTCGCCTTCATCCCGTCGAGCGCATCGCGCGCCGCGGCGAGGCCCCGGTCGATGGCGGCCGCGACGTCCGGTGCGGCGTCGGCCACCAGCGGCTTCAGGAGCAGGACGCTCTT
>JACZJD010000269.1 GCA_014860725.1 Aquamicrobium sp. | reverse complement strand
GCCCCGGCCGAGGAAGAAGCCGCTTCCTGATCGTCCGGCACGGATCGCGGGGAAGGCCAGAGCGGCATTCCCCGATTCCGTATCGGAGAACGGAGAGTGGCACGCCGTTTCCGCCCGTTGGCGATGCGGCATGCTCCGATGCGAAAAGGCCCGGCGCGCAGGCGCCGGGCCTTTCGGCTTGTCAGCTATGCGGTCAGCCGCGGGAGGCGGCGGCGAGGCGGGCGCGGATCGCCGCGCGCCAGTCCTCGAGAAGGCGCCGGTCTTCCTTCGAGAAGGCGGCGCGGTGCACGAGCGCCTCGAACGTGTCGTCCGGATGGCAGCGCTCGTATTCGCTGCGCAGCAGGTCGTCCTCGGTGCGCGACAGCTCCTCGCTCGCCCGGTCGGCCTTCATCCCTCTTCCTCCGAAACGCGGGACCCGACGACCGGCGAGGACGCGCCCGCCCCGGCGCGCCCCACCGGTCTGTGCCGGCTACTGTCCGATCTGCTCGAACAGGGCGGCGAAATGGTCCTTGGCCTTGCCCGGGTGCTTGGTGCCCTTGGCCTCCTCGGCGTTGACCGGCTCGCCGGCCACGACCAGCATGATCATGCCCATGGCGTAGTGCGGCGTGCACTTGATGCCGTAGACTTCTCGACCGTGTAGACGATCTCCTCGTTGATCTTGCCCTTGAAGGTGGCTGCGCCTTCCGGCAGCATGCCCTTGATCGACTCGGCGTTGTGGCCCTTGTCGGTGGCGACGAACTTGATCGTGTCACCCGGCTCGACCTTGAGGAAGTCGGGCTCGAACACCATCGCACCCTTCTCGCCCTTGTTGAGCATCTTCACCTCATGCTCGGCCGCGCCGGCGGCCCCAGCCATCGCAATGACCGCGGCAGCGGCCAGCATCACAAGTTTCTTCATCATTGCTTTCCTTCCGGTCTGTGGACGGCCTTTGCCGTTGGCGTGAAGATAGTCGCCGCACAGCATCTAAGATTTGCGCTGGCGCAAACAAAGGGTACAAGAGCAGCCGCGGCGTTGCGCCGCAAGGCTCGTTTCTCGGCGCTTTCGGGGGGAGATTGCCGCCTTTCCCGCAGGCCCGGCAGGGAGGCAGACCACGTGCCGATGCTCGACCGTTCCGTGATCGCCGGCCTGCCTCCCTTCGAGGGGTTGCAGCCGGAGGATCTCGACCGGGTGCTGGAGCAGGCCCGCTCGGCGCGCTACCCCAGGGACAGCGTGGTTTTCGAGCAGGGCACGGAGGCGACCTCCTTCTTCCTGCTGCTCGACGGCCATGTCCGCGTCGTGCGCGTCACGCCGGAGGGCGAGCAGATCATCTCGCGCTACATCAATGCCGGCGAGATGTTCGGCCTCGCCGTGGCCATGGCCCGCACCACCTATCCCGCGACGGCCGTCGCCGCCGTCGACTGCGTCGTCGTGGCGTGGCCGAACAGCGCCTGGGCGGATTTGTCGCGGCGGTTCCCGAGCTTCGGGGCGAGCACCTACCGCACCATCGGCAAGTGGCTGCAGGACACCCACACCCGCATGCTGGAGATGGTGACGTCGCAGGTCGAGCAGCGCGTGGCGCACGCCCTGCTCAGGCTGGCGCATCAGGCCGGGCGCAAGACGCCCGAGGGCATCGAGATCGACTTCCCCATCACCCGCCAGGACATCGCCGAGATGACCGCCACCACGCTGCACACGGTCAGCCGGCTGATGAGCGCGTGGGAGGAGAAGGGCATCGTCAGCAGCGGCCGCCAGAAGGTGACGATCGTCGACCCGCACGGGCTGATGCTGATCGCCGAGCAGCGCCCGCGCAAGTGACGCCGCGCCCGCGGCGGCGGCCTCAGCCGCGGCGGTAGAGCAGCCAGTTCTTGACGAAGCTGCCTTCCGACAGCGAGGAGAAGCGCGAGGCGCGGTTGCGGCCGGCCGACTTCGAGGCGTAGAGCGCGCGGTCGGCCTTGGCGTAGAGGTCGTCGGGGTTCTGTGCCTGCGTCGCCATGCAGATGCCGAGCGACAGGGTGATCGGCCCGTAATTCGTGCCCTTGGCGACGTTGACGAACGGCGCTTCCATGACCGCCTGGCGCACCTCCTCGGCGATGCGGAACGTCGCGTCCTCGCCCGATCCCTCGAGGATGATGGCGAACTCCTCGCCGCCGGTGCGCGCGACGAGCGCGTCGTCCTTGACGGTCGAGCGGATCAGCCCGGCGACGATCTGGATGATGCGGTCGCCGATCGGATGGCCGAAGCGGTCGTTGACCGTCTTGAAGCGGTCGATGTCGGCGAGGATCAGCGCGCTGAACACGACGTTGCGGTTGCTGTCGTAGATGGCGGCCAGCGCCTTGTCGAAGG
Organism: Aquamicrobium sp.; assembly: GCA_014860725.1. The sequence continues at coordinate 7,561 of JACZJD010000269.1, read as the reverse complement.
CGCGCCGGTTGGCGAGCTGCGTCAGCGCGTCGGTCTCGGCCAGCCGCTTGTATTCCTCGAGCTGCAGCTTGACCTTCTGCAGCTCGCCCGACTTGTCGCCGATCGACGACACGATCTGGTTCTGGCTGGCGAGCGAGCTCTTCGTCGCCGTCGCCGTCACGGAGATGATTTTCTCGAGGAACTCGCGCGACAGCGGCTGCGGGCCGCTGAGCCCGCTCGACGTCTCGCCGAGGATCTTGCCGTAGGTCTCCATCGAGGCCCGCTCCTTCTTGAGCAGGCCGATGATCTCGCTGAGCTTGGTGATGATCCTGGAGTGCGCCTCCTCGACCGCGTCCTCGTCGCCGCGGGTAAGGAAGCGGGCGGCGATCTCGTCGAGCTGCTTCTGGGTCGGCCGCGAGCCGAGCTCCGACAGCGCGTCGACGAGGTCGCGCCGGCCTGCCGTCACCGCCTCGTAGAACAGCTCGTAGTTGCGCGGCAGGCCCGGCACGCCGAGCTGACGCATGGTCAGGACGACGGTCGTGGCCGCGTCCGGCCGGCCGTTGGAGTGCTCGGGGCGCTCCGTCGCGTGTATGGTCTGTCCACCCGTGCTCACGCCGCCACCCCCATTGCGCAAGGCTTTGCACCGAAACCCCGCCCCGCGACCGCGGAGCCGGGAATGAAATCGCGCACACCTTTCGCACGGCTGCGCCTGAGCTGCCGTGCGATTCCGTCAAGTTAACCCTGCGTCATTAAACGCAGGTTAACTGAAACGTCCCCCTGCACGCCTTGACGGTAAGGTTGTAGACAAATGCGAACCGGCACTGCGTCGCACCCGCCAAGGAACGGCAGGCGAGCAACCTTCTCTCCTGCCATCACGAATTCGCGAGCATGCAACGTTTCAGTGCAGGATGCCTTAGATCACCGGTTTATCCGGATGTCAAGACAGGAAGGTTCGACGAATGTTTCGACAGGCAATTCTTTTCGGCGCGACGGTTCCCATGCTGCTGATGGGGGCGGGTTGCGCCGCGGGCGCGGTGGACGAGACCTTCGACACCGCCGACGCCGGCGCGATCCACGTCACCACCGTGGCCGACGGCCTTTCCCATCCCTGGGCGATCGCATTCCTTCCCGACGGCGGCATGCTGGTCACCGAGCGGGCGGGCAGCCTGCGCCACGTCTCGGCGGCGGGCGAGGTGTCGGAGCCGCTCGCCGGCGTGCCGCAGGTCGATGCGCGCGGCCAGGGCGGCCTGCTCGACGTCGCGCTCGATCCCGACTTCGCCTCGAACCGCCTCGTCTATCTCTCCTTCTCCGAGGCCGGCGACGGCGGCAACGGCACCGCGGTCGCGCGCGGCACGCTCGATGCCGGCAATGCGGGGCTCGGCGATGTCGAGGTGATCTTCCGCCAGCAGCCCAAGGTCGACAGCACCGGCCATTTCGGCTCGCGCCTGGTCTTCGACCGCGACGGCAACCTGTTCGTCACGCTCGGCGACCGCCAGTCCTCGCGCTACCGCGGCGAGGCGCAGAACCTTGGCACGCATATCGGCAAGATCGTGCGCATCCGGCCGGACGGCGGCGTGCCGGAGGATAACCCCTTCGTCGGCCGGGACGGCGCCCTGCCGGAAATCTGGGCCTATGGCGTGCGCAACGTGCAGGCGGCCGCGCTCCATCCCGAGACCGGCGTCCTGTGGGAGATCGAGCACGGCCCGCGCGGCGGCGACGAGCTGAACGTCATCGCGCCGGGGGCCAATTACGGCTGGCCGATCGTCACGCTGGGGGTCGAATATTCCGGCCTCACCGTCGGCGACGGGCTGACCACGGCCGAAGGCATGGTCGACTCCATCTACAGCTGGACGCCGGTGATCGCGCCGTCGGGCATGCTGTTCTATTCCGGCGACGCCTTCCCCGCTTGGCAGGGCAACCTGTTCGTCGGCGGCCTCGCCTCGACGGCGCTGGTGCGGCTGGAGCTCGACGGCGAGCGGGTCGTCCACGAGGAGCGGCTGCTCGAATCGCTGGGCCTGCGCATCCGCGACGTCGCGCAGGGCCCGGACGGCGCGCTCTACGTCGCGACCGACGAATCCGACGGGCAGATCCTGCGCATCGCGCCCGGGGAGTGATGCGAGTGATTGCAGCGGCCGGGCCGGCGACCGGCCGCCCGTCTCAGCGGGCGCCGGCGGCGACCCGCTCGGGCTCCTCGGTCTCGCCGCTCGTGTCCAGCGGTCCGGGCTTGCCGAACAGGTAGCCCTGCGCGACCTGGCAGCCGGCGGCCTTGAGCAGCGTCGCCTGGTTCTCGGTCTCGACGCCCTCGGCGATGGTGTGGACGCCAAGCGCCCGCGACAGGCCGACGATGGTCGACACCACCGCACCGGAATTGGCGTCGGTCTCCAGCCGGCGGACGAAGGACTGCTCGATCTTCAGCTTCTTGAACGGGAAATCGACCAGATAGGAGAGGTTGGAGTAGCCGGTGCCGAAATCGTCGACGGCGACCGAGATGCCCATGCGCGACAGCTCGTCGAGGATGGCGGCGGCGTGCTCGCGGTCCTGCATCATCGCCGTTTCCGTCACCTCCAGCTCGAGCCGCTTCGGGTCGATGCCGGTGGTGGCGAGGACGTCGCGCACCAGCGCCAGGAAATCCCGCGTCATGAACTGGACCGGCGAGATGTTGACCGCGACGAAACAGTCCTGCGGCAGGAAGCGGGCGTCCTCGCAGGCCTTGCGCAGCACCCATTCGCCGATCGGGCCGATCATGCCGGTCTCCTCGGCCACGGGCACGAACTCCCCGGGCGGGATCATGCCGCGCTCGGGATGGCGCCAGCGCATCAGCGCCTCGTAGCCGACGGTGCGGCCGGAGGCGAGGTCGAGCTGCGGCTGGTAGTGCAGCTCGAAGTCGCCGCGCTGGAAGGCGCCGTGCAGCTCGGATTCGATCCATTGCCGGTATTCGGCGACCCGGCCCATTTGCTCGTGGAACACCGCCCAGTTGCCCATGCCGCCGGCCTTGGCGTGCTGGAGCGCGAGGTTGGAGCGGCGCAGGAGCATGATGGGATCGACCCCGTCCTTCGGCATCGCCACGATGCCCACCGCCATGTTGACGGACTGCAGGTGCGAGGGGAGCTGGTAGGGCTGCATCAGCTTGCCGATCATGTCCTCGACCAGCTCGTCCACCGGGCCGAGCTGCACCATGTCGGGGATCAGCACCGCGAACTTGCCGGCCGCGATGCGGCCCATCTCGACGCCAGGCGGCAGGACCTCCTTCATCCGCTCGGCGAAGGCGCGCACGAGCTGGTCGCCCTGGTCGTAGCCGATGGAGTCGTTGATCTGCTTGAAGCGGTCGATGTCGATGTCGAGCAGGAAGGCGGGCTTGCCGGTGCGGATGGTGGCCGAGGCCGCTTCCGCGATCTTGCCGATCATCGCGGCGCGCCCGAGCAGGCCGGTCAGCTTGTCGATCTGGGTCTCGCGATAGACGTAGGAGGCCGATTCGTCGACGCCGGCGAAGAAGGAGATCGTCGCGACGGACGCGGCGAGGGCGCACAGCCCGGCGATCATGCCGCCGGCGACGTCGGCGGGCAGCCCGGCGATGTCGCTGCCGAAGCCCGCCCGCAGCGCCCACAGGCACAGGACGAAGCTGCCGAGCCCCGAGGCGGCGATCGTCATCAGCCGGAAGGCCCTGCTGCGCGCCGGTGTGCTGCCTTTACGGTCCATATCCGCGTCCCTTGCCCCGATACTGCAATATCCGACAGTTCTTAAGAACCGTTTCCGCCGATGCGTACAATTATCGGCAACGCAGGATACGCGGGACGCGATCGATCAGCCTTCGTCGGTGCGCTTTAATTCCTCCAGCGTCGGCATCGACACGATGTGGTAGCCGGAATCGACGTAGTGGATCTCGCCGGTCACGCCCGAGGACAGGTCGGAGAGGAGATAGAGCGCGGAGCGCCCGACCTCGTCGGCCGACACCGTGCGCCGCAGCGGCGAGTTGCGCTGCTGGAAGGAATACATCAGCCGCGCGTCGGAAATGCCGGCGCCGGCCAGCGTGCGCACCGGCCCGGCCGACAGGCCGTTCACGCGGATGCCGCGCGGGCCGTAGTCGTTGGCGAGATAGCGCACGCTCGCCTCCAGCCCCGCCTTGGCCACCCCCATGACGTTGTAGTTGGGCATCACGCGCACCGAGCCGGCATAGGTCAGCGTCAGCATCGCGCCGCCTTCGCCCATCAGCCCGGCCGCCGCGCGGGCGACCTCGGTGAAGGAGAAGCAGGAGATGACCATGGTGCGGACGAAGTTGTCGCGGCTGGTGTCGGCGTAGAGGCCCTTGAGCTCGTTGCGGTCGGAGAAGCCGATGGCGTGGACGAGGAAGTCCATGCCGCCCCATTCGCTCTTCAGCGTCTCGAAGGCGGCGTCGACCGTCGCGGCGTCCTCGACGTCGCAGGGCACGACGAGCTTCGCGCCAACCTGGTCGGCGAGCGGCTTCACGCGCCGGCCAAAGGCCTCGCCCTGATAGGTGAAGGCCAGCTCCGCTCCCTGTTCGGCGAGCTGCTTCGCGATGCCCCATGCGATCGAGTGATCGTTGGCGACCCCCATGACGAGGCCGCGCTTGCCCTTCATCAGCCCGCTCATCCGGCGTTCTCCCGCTCAGCCCTGATAGCGCTGGAACACCAGCGTCGCGTTGGTGCCGCCGAAGCCGAAGGAGTTGGAGAGCACCGTGTCGATCCTGGCGCCGTCGATGCGCTCGCGCACGACGGGCATGCCCTCGAATTCGGGATCGAGGGTCTCGATATGGGCGCTCTCGCCGATGAAGCCGCCCTCCATCATCAGGATCGAGTAGATCGATTCCTGCACGCCGGCTGCGCCGAGCGAATGGCCGGTCAGCGACTTGGTCGAGGAGATGTTGGGCAGCTTGTCGCCGAACACCTCGCGGATCGCCGCCATCTCCTTCTGGTCGCCGACCGGCGTCGAGGTGCCGTGGGTGTTGATGTAGTCGACGTCGCCCTGCACGCCGGCGAGCGCCTGCCGCATGCAGCGCACCGCGCCTTCGCCAGAGGGCGCCACCATGTCGTAGCCGTCCGAGGTCGCGCCGTAGCCGACGATCTCGGCATAGATCTTCGCGCCGCGCGCCTTGGCGTGCTCCAGCTCCTCCAGCACCAGCACGCCGGCGCCGCCGGCGATGACGAAGCCGTCGCGGTCGACGTCGTAGGCGCGCGAGGCCACGGCCGGCCGGTCGTTGAACTTCGAGGACATCGCGCCCATGGCGTCGAACAGGTTCGACATGGTCCAGTCGAGGTCCTCGTGGCCGCCGGCGAAGATGATGTCCTGCTTGCCCCACTGGATCAGCTCGTAGGCGTTGCCGATGCAGTGCGCCGAGGTCGAGCAGGCCGAGGAGATCGAGTAGTTGACGCCGTGAATCTTGAACCAGGTGGCGAGCGTCGCCGAGGCCGTGGACGACATCGCCTTCGGCACCGCGAACGGGCCGATGCGCTTGGGGCTGTTGTTCTTCTCGGTGATCTCGGCCGCTTCCACGATGGTGCGCGTCGAAGGGCCGCCCGAGCCCATGATGATGCCGGTGCGCTCGTTGGTGATGTCGCCTTCCTCGAGGCCGGCCGAGGCGATCGCCTGTTGCATGGCGACGTGGTTCCACGCGCCGCCCTTGTGCAGGAAGCGCATGGCCCGCCGGTCGACCAGCTCGGCGGGGTCGAGCGTCGGCGCGCCCCACACCTGGCAGCGGAAGCCGTGCTCGGCGAAATCCGGCGAGAAGGTGATGCCCGACTTCGCCTCATAGAGCGATGCCTGCACCTCGCCGGCGTCGTTGCCGATCGAGGAGACGATGCCCAGACCCGTGACGACTACCCGTCTCATATGCGCTCCCTCGCGTTTCTTGCCGTGCGTTGCCGGTTCAGGCTGCGTTCTGCTTGGACAGGCCCACCCGGAGGTCGGTGGCGGTGTAGATTTGCTCGCCGTCGGCCTTGAGCCAGCCGTCGGCCGTGCCCAGCACCAGGCGGCCGCGCATCACGCGCTTGAAGTCGACGCCGTACTCGACCTTCTTCACCGAGGGCGTCACCATGCCCTTGAACTTCACCTCGCCGGTCGAGAGCGCCATGCCCTTGCCCGGCTCGCCGAGCCAGCCGAGGAAGAAGCCCGTCATCTGCCACAGCGCGTCGAGGCCGAGGCAGCCGGGCATGATCGGGTTGCCGATGAAGTGGCAGGGGAAGAACCACAGGTCCGGCTTGATGTCGAGCTCGGCGCGGATGAAGCCCTTGTCGAACTCCCCGCCGGTCTCGCTGATCGCGGTGATGCGGTCGAACATCAGCATCGGCGGCGCCGGAAGCTGCGCATTGCCGGGGCCGAACAGCTCGCCGCGCGCGCAGGCCAGCAGATCCTCGTAGTCGTAGCTCGATTTCCTCTCGGACATGTCTTTCCCGTTCCCCTCCCGCGTCCTGCGTCTCGGTCGATTGCGACCGCTGCGGCCGCGTATTGCCGCATCCCCTATCACAGACCGTTTCCGCCTGGAAACAGCACACGCGCATATTGCATGCGTCCGTCCGGCGCATTGTGGCGCTATTGATCGCATATCTGCTAGAGAATATATGTTGAAAAGGTGCGACGTGGCCACTTCGCGCGCGGGCACCGGGAAACGGACCGGCAAACGATCCGGCAGAACGGCAAGGGAAACGCGGCGACTTGATGGAAACCGAGCGCAGGCAGGACGACGAGCTGGAAATTCGCGTGCGCGAGGCAGGCCTGCGTCCGACGCGGCAGCGAATCGCGCTGGCCGAGCTGCTGTTCGCCAAGGGCGACCGCCACCTTTCCGCCGAGGAGCTGCACGAGGAGGCGCTTGCCGCCGGCGTCGCCGTCTCGCTCGCCACCGTCTACAACACGCTCCACCAGTTCACCGAGGCCGGTCTCCTGCGCATCCTCGCGCTCGAAGGCTCCCGCACCTATTTCGACACCAACACGTCGGACCATCACCACTTCTTCATCGAGGGCGAGAATCGCGTCGTCGACATCGAGGCGGCGCCCGTCAGCGTCCACAACCTGCCCGAGCCGCCCGAGGGGATGGAGATCGTCAACGTCGACATCATCGTGCGCCTGCGGCCGAAGAAGACGCGGCACGGCTGATCCGGCGCGCCGGCCAGCCTCAATATCCCGCCTGCCTGTCCACCAGATTGTCGAGCGGTTCGCCGCGCTCGAAGCGCGCGATCTGCTCCAGCATCAGCGGCGCCAGATGCTCGGGGTCCGAGGTCGCGGCCGCATGCGGCGTCACGAACACGCGCGGATGCGCCCATAGCGGGCTTGTCCGCGGCAGCGGCTCCTCCTCGAACACGTCGAGGCTCGCCTCCTTCAGCGTGCCGTCGTCGAGCGCCCGCAGGATGTCCTTCTCTTTTTGCAGCCTGCCGCGCCCGGCGTTGATGAACACCGCCCCGCCCAGCGCATTGTCGCGGCGAAGGCCTCGCAGGAGGTCGTAGTCGACGATGCCCTCGGTCGCCGGCGTGTAGGGCAGGAGCACGACGAGAATGTCCGTCGCCGCCAGGAACGCCCTCAGCCCGTCGCCGCCGTGGAAGGTCGTCACCCCCTCGACCGCGCGCGGGGTGCGCGT
>JACZJD010000268.1 GCA_014860725.1 Aquamicrobium sp. | reverse complement strand
CCGCTGCCGCGGGCTTGGCCTCGACCGCCGCGGCGGGCTCCTCCGCCTTCGGTGCAGGCGGCTTGGGCTTGGGCGGCTCGGCCTTCGGCGGGTTGAACGCGGCCTCGAGCCCGGCGCGCACATCCTTGCCCGCCGTCTCCAGCGGGTTGAACGCCTTCTTCAGGTCGCCCGCCGGGTTGAGCTTCTTGGCGTCCTCGGCCAGCTTCTTGATGTCGTCGAGCTCGGCTTCCTTGAGCGCCTCGTCGAACTGCTTGCGGAAATCGCCCGCCATGACGCGCAGCTTCGCCGTCGTCTTGCCGAACGTGCGCAGCATGCCGGGCAGTTCCTTGGGACCGACGACCACGATCAGCACGATCGCGATCACCAGCATCTCCGTCCAGGCGATGTCAAACATGGCGTCTCAGGCTCCCGACCGCCGCAACAGGCGGCTCAGGAGGTCTTGCCGGCCTTTTCCTTCGACGTGGGGACGGTCTCGTCGGCGCGATGCTCGACGGTCTTCGTCTCCTCGTCGTCGGACATGCCCTTCTTGAAGCTCTTGATGCCCTTGGCGAGGTCGCCCATCAGCTCCGGAATCTTGCCGCGGCCGAACAGCAGCAGCACGACCACCAGAACGATGAGCCAGTGCCAGATCGAGAAGGTACCCATAGCGATCTCTTTCCGTGTGTTTCTGAGGCCGCTCCCACGCAGCCGGTTCCGTTGATTTATGCGCTTTCGCCGGTTCTTTCAAACACAAGCGCATCGTTTTCCCTGGCTGACAGCCATATTTCACGCGCGGAAGCGGACAAAGCGCCGCACCTGACCCGGTTGCCCCATGCCCGGAACGGCAGCCCCATCGCCTCGACGACGCCCCGGAACCGGCGTGATAGCACCGGCGCCGGCGTTTGCCCATGCGCTTGCGACATGGGGGCGACCCCGGACGGCCATCGCCCGGAAGGGGTGCGGCAACGCGGCCCAGCGACGTTTCGTCCTCCCGCGCCCGCCGCCTTCCGCATCGGATGCGTTCCCTTACCCCTGCGGCGGGGTCGGGCGCAACACGTTCGGCGATGACGGGCGTTCAATCGTTGGTGACGCGCGGCGTCAGCAGGCCGAGTTCCTCAAGGTCGATGTCGGTCAGCGGGTCCTCGTCCTCGGCGAGAAGATCGGGGTCGGCCGGCGGCTGCGGCACCGAGAAGCCCGAGGGCATGCGCGGGGAAAGAAGGCCCGCGCCCTTCAGCTCGTCCATGCCCGGCAGGTCGCGCACCTCCTCGAGCCCGAAATGGTCGAGGAACGCGTCGGTGGTGCCGTAGGTGACGGGCCGGCCCGGCGTGCGGCGGCGGCCGCGCATCCTCACCCAGCCGGTTTCGAGCAGCGTGTCGAGCGTGCCCTTCGAGGTCTCGACGCCGCGGATTTCCTCGATCTCGGCGCGCGTGACCGGCTGGTGATAGGCGACGATGGCCAGCACCTCGAGCGCGGCGCGCGACAGCTTCTTCTGCTGCACCGCGTCGCGGCTCATCAGGAAGGCGAGGTCGTTCGCCGTGCGGAACGCCCATGCGTCGCCGACCCGCACGAGGTTGACGCCGCGCCGCTCGTACTGCCGGCGCACCTCCTCCATCACCGCGGGCACGTCCGTCCCTTCCGGCAGGCGGGCGGCGAGCGCCTTCCTCGACACCGGCTCGGCAGAGGCGAAGACGATGGCCTCGGCCATGCGCACGGCTTCGGCGAGCGCGACCGGCGCGGCCGCGCCCTCCTCGTCGCCTTCATCGAGAACGAACGGGATCACCTTGCCGCCATTCACCGGGGCGCCGCTCATGACGCGGCCTCGCCGGGCACCGGCGCGCCTGCTGCGGGCTTCCGCCTTGCGCGCATGTAGAGCGGCGCGAAGGCGCCGTCCTGCCTCACCTCCAGCTCGCCCTCGCGCACCAGCTCGAGGCTGGCGGCGAAGGAACTGGCGATCGCCGTCGCCCGCTCGGCCGGCGAGGACAGGTAGCGGATGAGGAACATGTCGAGCGCGGTCCAGTCGCGGAGCTCGCCGACCATCCGCGTCAGGATCTCGCGCGCCTCCTTCAGCGACCACACCCCGCGCTTGGCGATCTGCACGTTCGTCACCGCCTGCCGCTGGCGCTGCGAGGCATAGGCGCTGAGCAGGTCGTAGAGCGAGGCGGAATACTGGCTGTGGCGCTCGACGATCACCGTTTCCGGCATGCCGCGCGCGAACACGTCGCGGCCGAGCCGGTTGCGGTTGACGAGACGGGCGGCGGCATCGCGCATCGCCTCCAGACGCTTGAGGCGGAACTGGAGCACGGCGGCCAACTCCTCGCCGCTCTCGCCCTCGTCGCCCGCCTGCTTGGGGATCAGGAGCTTCGACTTGAGATAGGCGAGCCACGCCGCCATCACGAGATAGTCGGCGGCAAGCTCCAGCCTGAGCCGCCGCGCCCGCTCGATGAAGGCGATATACTGCTCGGCGAGCGCCAGCACGGAGATGCGGGCGAGATCGACCTTCTGGTTGCGGGCAAGATGCAGCAGCAGGTCGAGCGGCCCCTCGAAGCCGCTGACGTCGACCACCAGCGAAGGCTCGGAAACGCCCCGGTCCTCCCCGGACCCGGACCAGAGCCTTTCCAGCGGTGCGGCCTTTGCGTTGCCCTTCGCGTTCACCCGGTTTTCCCGCTCCTAAGCGACAGCCTCGAACATGGCGGCGAATTCCGCCCTCGTTTCATCCTCGCCCGCGCCGTCGACGGCGCCGAGGCCAGCCAGCGCGCGTCCGGCGCGCCGCAGGGCCTCGCCCGACAACACCGGCGCCGCGCCGGCAACGGCGCGCATCTCGTCCATCAGGCCGTTGCAGTGAAGAACGACATCGCAGCCCGCCGCAACAATTGCTTGGGTTCTGGAGGCGAAATCCCCAGAAAGCGCCTTCATCGACACGTCGTCGCTCATCAGGAGGCCGTCGAAGCCGATCTCGCCGCGGACGATCTCCGCGATCGCCTTCGGCGAGGTCGTGGCCGGTCGCTCCGCGTCGATCGCGGTGTAGACGACATGCGCGGTCATCGCCATCGGCGCATCGGCGAGCGCCCGGAACGGCGGGAAGTCGTGGCTGCGCAGCGCATCGAGCGATGCATCCACCACCGGCAGGGCGTGGTGGCTGTCGGCGAAGGCGCGCCCGTGCCCCGGAATGTGCTTGACGACCGGCAGCACGCCGCCGGCCTGCAGGCCCGCCATCGCCGCGCGGCCCATGGCGGCGACGGTGTCGGGGTCCTTGCCGTAGGCGCGGTCGCCG
>JACZJD010000034.1 GCA_014860725.1 Aquamicrobium sp. | reverse complement strand
CGACGCGGCGCGGGCGCAGGTGGCGGCGGTCGAGGCCGGCATCGCCACGGCGCGCGCCCGCATCGTCGATGCCGAGGCCACCATCGAGGCCTCCGAGGCGGCGATCGAGCGCATCCAGGCCGACATAGACGACAGCGCCTTGCGCGCGCCGCGCGCCGGGCGGGTGCAGTATCTGGTGGCGCAGCCGGGCGAGGTGGTGGCCGGCGGCGGCCGCGTCCTCAACCTGATCGACCTCGCCGACGTCTACATGACCTTCTTCCTGCCCACGGTGCAGGCCGGGCGCGTGGCGCTCGGCACCGAGGCGCGCATCGTGCTCGACACCGCGCCGGGCGTGGTGATCCCGGCGCAGGTCTCGTTCCTGTCCGACGTGGCGCAGTTCACGCCCCGCACCGTCGAGACCGCGGACGAGCGGCAGGACCTGATGTTCCGCGTCCGGGTCCGCGTGCCGCCGGAGCTGCTCGAGCGCTATTCCGACTACGTGAAGCCGGGCCTGCCCGGCGTCGCCTACGTCAAGATCGACCCCGCAGCCGAATGGCCGGCGCAGCTTCGCACCGGGCTGCTCGAATGACGGCGGGCGCGGCAGACGGCGACCGCCCCCCGCTTGCCGCCCGCGTGCGCGCCGTCAGCCATGCCTACAAGAAGACCCGCGCCCTCGACGACGTGACGCTCGACTTCCCCGCCGGCCGCATGCTCGGCCTGATCGGGCCGGACGGCGTCGGCAAGTCCACGCTCTTGTCGCTGATCGCCGGCGCGCGCAAGGTGCAGGCCGGCGAAGTCCACGCGCTCGACGCCGACATGCGCAGCGCCGCCGACCGGGCGCGCGTCGGCCCGCGCATCGCCTACATGCCGCAGGGGCTGGGCAAGAACCTCTACCCGACGCTGTCGGTGTTCGAGAACGTCGATTTCTTCGGCCGGCTGTTCGGCCATGCCCGCGAGGAGCGCGAGCGACGCATCCAGGAGCTGCTGGTGGCGACCGGCCTCGACCCGTTCCCGGACCGGCCGGCGGGCAAGCTGTCGGGCGGCATGAAGCAGAAGCTCGGCCTGTGCTGCGCGCTGATCCACGACCCCGACCTTCTCATCCTCGACGAGCCGACCACCGGCGTCGATCCGCTGGCGCGCCGCCAGTTCTGGGACCTCGTCAACGGCATCCGCGCCAGCCGGCCCGGCATGGGCGTCATCGTCGCCACCGCCTATATGGAGGAGGCGGCCGGCTTCGACTGGCTGGTTGCCATGGACGAGGGCCGCGTGCTCGCCACCGGCACCCCGGACGAGCTTCTTCGGCAGACCGGCACGGCGTCGCTCGACGAGGCGTTCATCGCCCTGATGCCGGAGGAGAAGCGGCGCAACCACCGCAAGGTCGAGATTCCGCCGCGCCCGGCCGACGGCCAGGAGACGGCCATCGAGGCCGAGGGGCTGACCATCCGCTTCGGCGACTTCACCGCGGTGGACAATGTCAGCTTCCGCATCCCGCGCGGCGAGATCTTCGGCTTCCTCGGCTCGAACGGCTGCGGCAAGACGACGACGATGAAGATGCTGACGGGCCTGCTGCCGGCGAGCGAGGGCACGGCGCGGCTGTTCGGCCGCGAGGTCGATCCGCGCGACATCGAGACGCGACGGCGCGTCGGCTACATGTCGCAGTCCTTCTCGCTCTATTCCGAGCTGACCGTGCGACAGAACCTCGACCTGCACGCGCGCCTGTTCAGCCTGCCGCCGGAGACCATCCCGGCGCGGATCGACGAGATGGCGCGCCGCTTCGGCCTCCTCGACGTCATGGACACGCTGCCCGACGCGCTGCCGCTCGGCGTCACGCAGCGCCTGTCGCTCGCCGTCGCCATGATCCACGCGCCGGAGATGCTCATCCTCGACGAGCCGACCTCGGGCGTCGATCCCATCGCCCGCGACGCGCTGTGGCAGAGCTTCGCGGACCTGTCGCGCAACGACGGCGTCACCATCTTCATCTCCACCCATTTCATGAACGAGGCCGAGCGCTGCGACCGCATCTCGCTGATGCATGCCGGCAAGGTCCTCGTCTCCGACACGCCGGCCGCCATCGTCGAGCAGCGCGGCGCGGCCGATCTGGAGGAAGCCTTCGTCGAGTATCTGGTGGAGGCCATAGACGGCGAAGCGGGCGGGAAGGCGGCTGAATCCGCCCCGCCCGACCTCGCCCCGGTGATCGCGGAATACAACCCGCACGCGGCGCGGCGGCGCTTCCTCGATCCGAGGCGCATCATGAGCTATGCCCGGCGCGAGGCGCTGGAGCTGCGGCGCGATCCCATCCGCGCCTCCTTCGCCTTCATCGGCAGTCTCGTCCTGCTGTTCGTGCTCGGCTACGGCATCAGCATGGACGTCAAAGACCTGCCCTTCGCGGTGCTCGACCACGACCAGACGACGCTGAGCCGCGACTACACGCTCGACATCTCCGGCTCGACCTATTTCACGGACCGGCCGCCCATCGCCAGCCATGCCGAGCTCGACCGGCGCATGCGCAACGGCGAGTTGAGCCTCGCCATCGAGATTCCGCCGGGCTTCGCCCGCGACGTGACCGCCGGGCGCGATGTCGGGATCGGCGCATGGATCGACGGCTCCATGCCGTCGCGCGCCGAGACCGCGCAGGGCTACGTCCAGGGCCTGCACGCGCACTGGCTGGAGCAGAAGGTGCGGGAAGCGCTCGGCGAGAGCGCGCTCGCCGGCGACTTCCGGCTCGAGACGCGCTTCCGCTACAATCCGAGCGTCGAAAGCCTGATCGCCATGGTGCCGGCGGTCATCGCGCTGGTGCTGCTGTTCATCCCGACCATGCTGGCGACGCTCTCGATCGTGCGCGAGAAGGACCTCGGCTCGATCGTCAACCTCTACGTCACGCCGGTGTCGCGGCTCGAATTCCTGCTCGGCAAGCAACTGCCCTATATCGGCCTTTCGATGCTCAACTTCGTCACGCTGACCGCCTTCGCCATCGTCGTGCAGGGCGTGCCGTTCACCGGCAGCTTCCTGGCCTTCGCGGTCGGCGGCCTGCTCTACGCCGTCGCGGCGACCGGTCTCGGCCTGTTCATCTCCAGCTTCATGAACAGCCAGATCGCGGCGATCTTCTTCACCACCATCATCACCATGCTGCTCGCCGTGCAGTTCTCCGGCATGATCGACCCGGTCGCCTCGATGGAGGGCTCGGCCGCGGTGATCGGCGCCCTTAACCCGGCGTCGCATTTCATCACCATCTCGCGCGGCACCTTCTCCAAGGCGCTCGGCTTCGGCGACCTCGCCTCGTCGTTCCTGCCGCTCCTCGCCGCCGGGCCGGTGCTGCTGGCGCTGAGCGTCATGTTCCTCAGGAAGCAGGCGCGCTGACCATGAGACTCGCGACCATATGGCGGCTGGGCATCAAGGAGCTGTGGAGCCTGCTGCGCACGCCCGCGCTGCTGGTGCTGATCCTGTTCGCCTTCTCGTTCCAGATCTACCTCGCGGCGACGGCCACGCCCTTCACGCTCAACAAGGCGCCGATCTCGATCGTCGACGAGGACGTCTCGCCGCTTTCCGCGCGCATCGCCTCGGCCTTCTACCTGCCCTGGTTCATCCCGCCGCAGACCATCAGCCTGTCGGAGATGAACCGGCGCATGGATGCCGGCGTCGATACCTTCGTCCTCGTCATCCCGGCCAACTTCCAGCGCGACCTGCTCGCCGGGGCGGAGCCGGCCATGCAGCTCAACGTCGACGCCACGCGCATGACCCAGGCTTTCACCGGCGCCGGCTACGTGCAGGCGATCGTCTCCGGCGAGGTGGCGGAGTTCGCGCAGCGCTACCGCGCCCAGACCACGCCGCCGATCGACCTCGTGCTGCGCGCCCGCTTCAATCCCGAGCTCAACCCCGGCTGGTTCAGCGCGATGATGGAGGTCGTCAACAACGTCTCGCTGCTCTCCGTCATCCTCGCCGGCGCGGCGCTGATCCGCGAGCGCGAGCGCGGCACCATCGAGCACCTGCTCGTCATGCCGGTCACGCCGGCCGAGATCATGATCGGCAAGATCTGGCCGATGGCGCTCGTCGTGCTCGTCTCGGCGCTGTTCGCCTTCACGGTGGTGGTGCAGACCTGGCTGTCGATCCCCGTCGCCGGATCGCTGGGGTTGCTGATGCTGGGCACCGCGCTCCAGCTCTTCGCGACCACGTCGCTCGGCATCCTGCTCGCCACCATCGCCGGGTCGATGCCGCAGTTCGGCCTGCTGCTGATGCTGGTGCTGTTCCCGTTGCAGATCCTCGCCGGCGGGCTGACGCCGGTCGAGAACATGCCCGACGGCCTGCGCATGCTGATGAGTGCGGCACCCGACACGCATTTCGTGTCGCTCTCCCAGTCGATCCTGTTCCGCGGCGCCGGCATCGACACGGTCTGGCCGCAGCTTCTGGCGCTCGTCGCCATCGGCCTCGCCTGCTTCTTCCTGTCGCTGTGGCGGTTCAGGAAATCGCTGCGGTAGGGCGCGGCCGGGCGGCGTTCAGCGCCCCTGCCGGGCCGCAAGCGCCCAGACGACCAGGGTGAGCCCGTAGATCGCCACGCCTCCGAGCGGCATGACGACCATGCCGGCGAACATCTCGCACGACTTGGCGTCCGCGCACGCCACCAGCCCCGTCCGCACCGCGACCTGCCCGGCGACATAGGCGGCAAGCCAGCTTACGACGAAGATCGCGAACACGCCGGCGGCGCGCAGGGCCGAGATCAGGAGATAGAGCACCGGAGCCGCCCCTCACTCGAAGCCCGCGGGCAGCTCGATCTCGGGAAAGCGCAGGGAATCGGCCCCGCACCGGTGCCATTCGGCGAAGGCGTTCGCCTGGTTCTCCCTGCCGTGGCACAGGCCGCGCTCGTTGAGGGCCATGCCGTAGATCGTCATCGACGTGCAGGCGACGACGACCCGCACGTCCCGGCTCGGGTTGCGCAGGCACAAGTCGCCGGCCTGGTCGTAGAGCTCCAGCAATTGCGCGTCCGTTTCCGTGGCCTCGGCGAAACGTCCGTTTTCCGCCGACGCGGGCCCGAAGGGAACGAGCGCCGCGACGGCGAGGGCAAGCTTCCGCATCCGGTCTCCTCCTGTGCGCCTCCTCCCCCCGCGACGGCGGAAGTGGGTCACAGGAATGTGACGACAAGTTGGGCTCCGGCCGGCCGCCGCCGGGCCCTGCCGCGGTCAGCGGCCCTGGATCGCCCGGATGAAGCGCGGGCTGCGGGTCTGGAAGTCACGATAGGTGATGCGGCCGCTCGCGACGCCGTCGAAGGCGCGCTGGCAGTATATGCGGGCGACGTCGCGGCGCGGGCTGACGTTCATGATCCTGGCCATCTCGGCCTTTCGCGCCGGGCTCATGCGGGAAGCGCCACGATAGCAGCGGTCGACGGCGTCGCGCTTGGCGGCAGGGCTTCCCCTGACGATCTCCTGGGCACGGTTGTAGCTGGTCTCGGTGACGCAGGCGGAAAGCAGCAGGCCCGTAAGAGCCACCGCGGAGGCGCGCAGTATAGGCATTGTCCTCTCCTTGTGCCCGCCCGCCGCGAAGGTAGCCAGATACGGCATGCCCGGCAAGCGGCCGCGGATCGCCGGACGGCCCGAGGCGACGTCATGCGTTCTTCACGGGATCGTCATCGTTCTGAAAAGCCGCTGTCGCGGCGCGGCGCTAGGCAACGGGTGCATTCTCCACCAGCTGAGGGCGTATCCCATGCTCAAGAAGACCTTCGTAACGGCCGTCGCCCTGGCGGCCCTGCATCAATCCGCATCGGCGGAGGACACGTTTCGGGCGCGGCTCGCCGGGCACGCCTTCCTGCCCGCGCTGACGCTCATCACGCCGCCGGCCGACGCGCCGCAGGACGCGTGGGTGTCGGGCAAGTTCACCGGCAAGGCACGCAACCACGAGGTGATGTCGGTGCCGGGCGACGTCGGCGCCGCCTATGGCGGCCACCCGACCGGCATTTCGCTGCCCTTCATCGGGCAGCCCGTGCAGGGCATGTCCGGCTTCGCCATGAACCGGGCCGAGGACGGCAGCATCTTCACCCTGACGGACAACGGCTTCGGCTCGAAGGTCAACAGCCCCGATGCGCTCCTGTTCTTCCACCGCATGAAGCCCGATTTCGCGACCGGCAAGGTCGAGCGCGTCGAATCGGTGTTCCTGCGCGATCCCGACAGGAAGGTGCCGTTCCGCATCGCCTATGAGGGAACCGGCAGCCGCTACCTGACCGGCGCCGACTTCGACCCCGAGAGCATCCAGTATCTCGACGGCGAAATCTGGATCGGCGACGAGTTCGGCCCCTACATCATCCGCGCCACCGCGGACGGCAGGGTCCTGTCCGTCCACCAGACCATGCTCGACGGCGCGCCGCTGACCGGGCCGGACACGCCCGGCACCGTGGTTCCGGCCGCCGCCGGCAAGGACTTCAGGGTGCAGCGCTCCGGCGGCTACGAGGGCATGGCGCTGCAGCCGGAGACCGGCCTGCTGTGGGCCATGCTCGAGAAGCCGATCCTCGGCGAGGACGGCCAGCCGGAAGGCGAGTTCCTGCGCGTCATCACCTTCGACACCGGCAAGGCCGGATGGACGGGCGAGAGCTACAAGTTCCGCCTCTCCGACGGCGCGAAGGCCATCGGCGACTTCAACTTCATCGACGGGACGCGAGCGCTGGTCATCGAGCGCGACAATGGCGAGGGCGACCCGAGCCTCGCCTGCGCCGAAGGCGCCGAGGACAGGTCGGCCTGCTATCCGGTGCCCGCGGTGGTGAAGAAGGTGGTTCTGGTCGACACCGCGCAGATCGACGACGAGGGCTTCATCCGCCGCCTCGCCCATATCGACCTGATGGACATCGCCGACCCCGACGGCAAGGCGATCCTCGAAACCGCCGCCGACCGCGACCTTGCCGGGAAATTCACCTTCCCGTTCTTCACCATCGAGGACGTGATGCGCTACGACGACACGCACATCCTGGTCGCGAACGACAACAACCTGCCCTTCTCCGCCGGCCGGAAGATCGGCGAGGCGGCGAACAACGAGTTCATCCTTCTCGAGGTCGGGGACTTCCTCGCCGTCCGCTAGGTGCCGGACGCGTAGAGCCTCCAAGGCA
>JACZJD010000033.1 GCA_014860725.1 Aquamicrobium sp. | reverse complement strand
GCGGTCGCGCAAGAGCGCCCCGGCCACGCCGATCTCGGTGTCAGCCGAGGATCCTGGTGCACGCCAGCCCTCCGTGCGGCGTCCTCGCGCGGCGCCCTCGTAGCCTCGCGCGAGCGTCTCGAAAGCCTGTCGCGCCAGGACACGCCGCGCGAGGACGCCGCACGGAGGGCTGGCGTGCACCAGGATCCTCGGCTGACACCGAGATCGGCGTGGCCGGGGCGCTCTTGCGCGACCGCATGCGCGACCTCGTCCGCAACAACCCGCATGCGGCCAAGGCGGTGGCGGTGCTGGTGAACAACATCATTGGCGCGGGCATCATGCCGCGTGCCGCCAGCGGGGACGAGGCGCTGGACCGCCGCGTCGACGCGCTGTTCGAGCGCTGGACGGCGGAGTGCGACGCCGATGGCCAGCTCGACTTCTACGGGCTTCAGACGCTGATCTGCCGTGAGATGGTCGAGGCCGGCGAAGTGCTGGTGCGCCGTCGCCTGCGTCGCGCCGTGGATGGCATTGCCGTCCCGCTGCAATTGCAGGTGCTGGAGTCCGACTTCCTCGACGCCACCAAATCCGGCGCGCTTGGCGCCGGTCGGCTGGTGCAGGGGATCGAGTTCGATCCGCTCGGTAGGCGCCGGGCCTACTGGCTCCACGCCGAGCATCCGGGCGACGCCTATGGCGCCCTGCAAAACGGCCTGCAGAGCCGCCCGGTCCCGGCGAGCGAGATCGTGCATGTCTATGAGAAGCAGCGCACGCAGGCGCGCGGCGTTCCCTGGGGCGCGCCGGTCATCCGCGCCCTTCGTGATCTCGACGATTACGAGGTGGCCGAGATCGTCCGCAAGAAGACCGAGGCTTGCGTCACCGCCATCGTCTTCGGCGACGACGAGGCGCAGCAGGGCATCGCTCCGGCGGTGGTCGACGCCGACGGCAACCGGGTCGAGCAGTTCGAGCCGGGGCTAATCGCCTACGCCCGCGGCGGCAAGGACATCCGCTTCAACCAGCCCTCGGCCACCGGCGGCTACGGCGAGTATAAGCGCGCGAGCCTGCATACCATTTCGGCCGGGTTCCGGGTGCCCTACGAGCTACTCACCGGCGATCTCAGCCAGGTGAACTACTCCTCCATCCGGGCGGGGCTCGTCGAGTTCCGCCGGATGATCGACGCTGTCCAGTGGCAGCTCTTCATTCCGATGCTCTGCACCCCGGTCTGGCGCTGGTTCACCGAGGCCGCTTGGGCCGCGGGACAGATCCCGACGCCGGACGTCCCGGTCGAATGGTCGCCGCCCAAGTTCGAGTCGGTCGATCCACAGAAGGATGCGATGGCGAACCTGCTGGCGATCCGCTCGGGCACCATGACTTTGGCCGAGGTGATCGCACAGCAGGGCCGCAATCCCGACGCCGTGCTGGCTGAGATCGCCGCGACCAACGCCAAGCTCGACGCGCTCGGGCTGGTGCTCGATAGCGATCCCCGCCGCGTCACCAAGACCGGCAGCGCGCAGGCGAGCGACCCGGCAACCAATCCGCAATCCGACCCGGGGCAGCCGGACTCCGCCCAACAGGACTGACTTCATGGACACGATGATCGAACTGCCGGCGCTTCGCCGGTCGGCGGAGCTTGCGCCGAACACTGTCGACAACGACGCACGCACGGTCGAGGTGATCTGGTCGGCGGGCGCGCGCGTCCGGCGGGCGAGGTTCTTCGGCGAGCCCTATGACGAGGAGCTGAGCCTCGACCCTGCCCATGTGCGGCTAGAACGGCTGAACGCGGGTGCGCCCTTCCTGAAGGTTCATGAGATCGACACGCTCGACGCCGTCATCGGCTCGGTCGTGCCGGGTTCGGCGCGGATCGAGAACGGGCGCGGCATCGCCCTGGTGCGGATCAGCGAGCGGGCCGATGTCGAGCCGATCTGGCGCGACATCCAGGCCGGGCACATCCGGGCGGTCTCCATCGGTTATCAGGTCCACCGGTTCGACATCTCTAAGCCCGATGGCGGTCGCGAGCTCTGGCGGGCGGTCGACTGGACTCCGTTCGAGATCTCGGCCGTGCCGGTCGGCGCCGATCCTGCCGCGGGCTTCCGCGCCAAGGGCGAACACCACGATTGCGTCCTCCATCGCCGGGACGCCCCCACTGAGCAAGGAGCATCCCCGATGACGGAGAAGACCCAGACTCCGGCCCCGACTGAAGAGGTCGTGGCCGACCCGACAAGCGAAACGGCAGCGACCGAGGAGACCACCATGACCGACGAAAAGACCGGCGCGGCCGAGGCGCAGGCCCATGCCACCGACACGCGCAGCCAGCCCGGGCCCTCGAACCAAAGGTCCGCGCCAGCGAAACCGGAAGCGCCCGACACCGAGGCTGTCGCGACCCGCGCCCGCGAGGCGGAGCGCGACCGCGTCTCGACCATCTACGATCTGGTGGGCCGTTTGAACCTCGAGCGCAGCTTCGCCGAGGATCTGGTGAAGCGCGGTGTCGGTGTCGACGAAGCTCGCCGCCTGATCGTCGATCAGGTCGTCGCGAAGTCGGACGAAACCCGGACCTTCGGCCAGGTGTCGGTCCCGCTCGGCGGGCGCGACGAGCGCATCACCCGCCGCGACGCGGTGGCGAACGCGCTGCTGCACCGCTACAGCCCGACGCTCTTCCCGCTGGAGGACGCAGCGCGTCAGTATCGCGGCATGACGCTCTTGGAACTCGCCCGCGAAAGCCTCGGCAATGTCGGAGTCAATACCCGCGGCCTGTCGCGCGACGAGGTTGCGACCCGCGCCCTGCATTCGACCTCGGACTTCCCCGAGATCCTCGCCGCCGTCACCAACAAGACCCTGCGCCAGGCCTACGAGGCCTATCCCCGGACCTTCTCGCTCTTCTGCCGCCAGGTGCTCGCCACCGACTTCAAGGCGATGCACCGGGTGCAGCTCGGTGAAGCGCCGCAACTGCTGGAAGTCGGCGAGAGCGGCGAGTTCAAGCGCGGGACGCTGGGCGAGAGCAAGGAGAGCTACAAGGTCAAGACCTATGGCCGGGTGGTCGCGATCACCCGCCAGACGCTGATC
>JACZJD010000267.1 GCA_014860725.1 Aquamicrobium sp. | reverse complement strand
GGGGCCTCCCTCTTTGTCGCGGCCTGCCACGCTGGACAAAGCGGCCGTCATCTGCACATTTCTCGCCATCGCGGATAGAAGAAAGGGCCGGCGCGCACAAGGGCGCCGCACAAGGGCGCCGCACAAGGGCGCGCATGGCCGGCCTCGAGGGGGAGGAACATCATGGCTCTGGCCGATCTGCAGACCGTGGCAAGGAACGAGGACGGCATCGCGACGGTGCTCGGCATACTGGCGCAGCGCTTCGGCGAGCGCTTCCAGACCGGACAGGCGATCCGCACCCAGCACAGCCATACCACGACCTACATCCCGTCGCAGGCGCCGGACGGCGTCGCCTTCGTGCGCTCGACCGAGGAGGTGCAGGAGATCGTGCGCGTGTGCGCCGAGCACCGGGTTCCGGTGATCCCGTTCGGCACCGGCACGTCGCTCGAAGGCCATGTCAACGCGCCGGGCGGTGGCATCTCGATCGACCTTTCCGGCATGAACCGCATCCTCGCCGTCCACGCCGAAGATCTCGACTGCACCGTGGAGGCGGGCGTCACGCGGCAGGATTTGAACACCTGGCTGCGCGATACGGGGCTGTTCTTCCCCATCGACCCCGGCGCCAATGCCAGCCTCGGCGGCATGGCCTCGACGCGCGCCTCGGGCACCAACGCGGTGCGTTACGGCACCATGCGCGAGAACGTGCTGTCGGTGAAGGCGGTGATGCCCGACGGCAGGATCGTGACGACGGCCAAGCGCGCGCGAAAATCCTCCGCCGGCTATGACCTCACCCGCCTTCTCGTCGGCGCGGAAGGCACGCTCGGCGTCATCACCGAGCTGACGGTGCGGCTCTACGGCATCCCGCAGGCGATCTCCGGCGGCGTCTGCCCGTTCCCGGATGTGGATTCGGCGTGCAAGGCGGTGATCGAGACCGTGCAGATGGGCGTGCCGGTGGCGCGCATCGAGCTCATCAACGGGCTCGGCATGCGTGCCTTCAACAACTACGCCAAGCTCGGCTATGCCGAGACGCCGTGCCTGTTCGTGGAGTTCCACGGCACGGATGCCGGCGTCGCGGAGCAGGCCGAGACCTTCGGCGAGATCGCGGCCGGGCACGGCGGCGGCCCGTTCCGCTGGACCGCCGACGCCGACGAGCGCAACAAGCTGTGGAAGGCGCGCCACGACGCCTACTGGGCCGGGATGACGCTGCGGCCCGGCGCGCGGGCGCTCTCGACCGACGTCTGCGTGCCGATCTCGCGGCTCGCCGAATGCATCGTCGCGACCGAGGAAGACATCGCGGAATCCGGCTTGGTGGCGCCGATCGTCGGCCATGTCGGCGACGGCAACTTCCACGTGCTGGCGCTGATGGACATGGACGACCCCAGGGAGGTCGAGGCCGTCGAGGCGTTCGTGGCGCGGCTCAACATGCGCGCCATCGCCATGGACGGCACCTGCACCGGCGAGCACGGCATCGGCCAGGGCAAGATCGCCTTCCTGCCGCACGAGCTCGGCGCGGGCGTCGACGTCATGCGCTCGATCAAGCAGGCGCTCGACCCGCTGGGCATCATGAACCCGGGCAAGGTGCTGCCGGCCTGAGCGCGGGGCGGGCACAGGGCAACCGCATATCGCCCGCCGTCATCCCGGCCAAGGGCGCGAAGCGCCCGCAGAGCCGGGACCCATTGGCCGGAACATCGTCGCGCGCGGCCCGGTCCTCGCGCCGGCGCACTTCGGGGCCGTCTCACGAGCCTTGAGCCCGGCCGCGCCGCTCAATGGGTCCCGGCTCTCCCTCGCTTCGCTCGGTCGGCCGGGATGACGCCGGTGGGGCGGCGCCGGCGCGCGTGCGCTGAAATGCCCCGGCCCCGGCCGCGCCGGCCCTCTCCGTTTGCCTCTTTGTCGACAACGTGGTGAAGTTATCTTCCCATGGGCATGGGTAGGATTCGGCGGGAGAAAGCGTGGCACGGCTGTTCGTCGCCATAGGCGGATTGATCGTCCTGGTGCTGACCGCGGCACTGGTCGCGCCCTACTTTGTCGACTGGACCTCCTATCGCGCCGACTTCGAGCGCGAGGCCGGCCGCATCCTCGGCCGCGACGTCACCGTGCGCGGCGCGGCCAGCGCCCGGCTGCTGCCGTTCCCGTCCGTGACCTTCAGCGACGTCGTCGTCGCCGGCGTCGCGCCGGGCGAGACGGCGATGACGGTCGAGACCTTCTCGATGGACGCCGAGCTCGCGCCCTTCATGCGCGGCGACATCCACATCTTCGACATGCGGCTGGTGCGCCCGCACGTCTCCGTCGATCTCGCCGAGGACGGCGCGCTCGACTGGGCGGTGCGCCCGTCCGTGCCGGTCGAGGCGAGCCACATCTCGCTCGAGAAGCTGACCGTCACCGAAGGGCGGGTGGAGCTGCGCCACGCCGCGAGCGGCCGCATCCACCGGCTCACCGAGGTCAATGCCGACATTTCCGCCCGGGCGCTCACCGGGCCGTGGCGGATGGACGGGTCGCTGCGCCTCGACGGCATGAAGATGGCGCTCCAGGTCTCGACCGGGCAGGCGAGCGACGAGGGCGGCATGCGCCTTCGGGTGCAGGCGCGGCCGGACCGCTACCCCTTCGCGCTCGAAAGCGACGGCAACGCCCGCATCGAGGACGGCCGCGCCCGCTATGCCGGCACGTTCCGGCTCAACGCGCCGGTGACGGCCGAGCCGGCCCCGGCCGGTGGGTACGACCGCGGTCGGGAGCTGGCGGTCCGTCCGCTGACCGACGACGAGCTGCGCAACCGGTGGCCCGAGCCCTGGCGCGCGGTCGAGCGCGACGACGACGGCGGCCTCCTGTCGTTCTTCACCGCCGACGACGCCCACGTCGTGACGATGGCCAAGGAGCTCACCGTGCTCCGGCCGCACGGCACGATCCTGCGCACCGGCGACTGCGCCGTCCCCGACC
>JACZJD010000266.1 GCA_014860725.1 Aquamicrobium sp. | reverse complement strand
GTCACGGCCGGCATCGTCTCGGCGCGCGGCCGCGACATCGGCGCGGGCCCCTATGACGACTTCATCCAGATCGACGCGGCGGTGAACCGCGGCAATTCCGGCGGCCCGGCCTTCAATCTCAGGGGCGAGGTCGTCGGCATCAACACCGCGATCTTCTCGCCGTCGGGCGGCAATGTCGGCATCGCCTTCGCGATCCCGGCCTCGACCGCCAAGGAAGTCGTCGGCAACCTGATCGAGAACGGCAGCGTGCTGCGCGGCTGGCTCGGCGTGCAGATCCAGCCCGTGACCGACGAGATCGCCGAGTCGATCGGCCTCAGCGAGGCCAAAGGTGCGCTCGTGACCGAAGCCCAGGCCGACGGCCCGGCGCGCGATGCCGGCATCCGGGCGGGCGACGTCATCACCGCCATCAACGAGCGCAACGTCTCCTCGCCGCGCGAGCTGGCGCGCGTGATCGGCGGCTATGCGCCCGCGACCTCGGTGGAGGTCACGCTGTGGCGCGGCGGCGCCGAGCAGAAGGTCAGCGTCGAGCTCGGCAAGCTGCCGGGCGAGGAGGAGCGCGCCGCTGCGCCGGCGCAGGCTCCCGACGGGACGGCGAGCGCGGCTACGCTCGACGACTTCGGCATCACCGTCGCTCCCGCTGAGGACGGCGGCGGCCTGGTCGTGACCGGCGTCGAGCCGGGCAGCCCCGCCGCCGAGCGCGGCATCCAGGCCGGCGACGTGATCGTCAGCGTCAATTCCTCCGAGGTGTCGAGCGTCGAGGATGTCGACAAGGCGGTTGCCGAGGCGGCCGACGCCGGCCGCAAGGCGGTTCTGGTGCAGGTCAACCGCGACGACGCCAACCGCTTCGTGGCCCTGCCGCTCGCCGATGGCTGAGGCATAGCTGCTCCATGAAACGGCGGCGGCTTCGGCCGCCGCCTTTTTCGCGTATAGATGGGCGATGAAGATTCTTGTCATCGAGGACGACCGCGAGGCGGCCGACTATCTGAAGAAGGCGCTGGCCGAGGCCGGCCACAACGCCCATGTCGCGTTCGACGGCGAGGCCGGCTTCGCGCTCGCCGTGGAGGGCGACTACGACGTGCTGGTGGTGGACAGGATGCTGCCGCGCCGCGACGGCCTGTCGGTCATCGCCGAGCTGCGCGCACGCGGCGTCGGCACCCCGGTCCTCATCCTCTCGGCGCTGGGCGAGGTGGACGACCGCGTCACGGGCCTGCGCGCCGGCGGCGACGACTACCTGACCAAGCCCTATGCCTTCACCGAGCTTCTCGCCCGCATCGAGGTGCTGGAGCGGCGCACCGGAGCGCGCGAGGTCGAGACGGTCTATCGCGTCGGCGACCTCGAGCTCGACCGTTTGTCCCACACGGTCAAGCGCGCGGGCAGGGAAATTCCGCTCCAGCCGCGCGAGTTCCGCCTGCTCGAATATCTCATGCGCCATGCCGGGCAGGTCGTGACCCGCACCATGCTGCTCGAGAACGTGTGGGACTATCATTTCGACCCGCAGACCAACGTCATCGACGTGCATGTCTCGCGGCTGCGCTCCAAGATCGAGAAGGGCTTCGGCCCGCCGGTCCTGCACACCGTCCGCGGCGCGGGCTACATGCTGAAGGCCGGTTGATGGCGCTGCCCGCCGTCATGAAGACCACGGCGGCGCGGCTTTCGGCGCTGTTCCTCATCCTCTTCACGCTGTGCGCCGGCGTGCTCGTCGCCTACATGTCCTCGCTGTCGGTGCGGATGCTGACCGAGCAGACGCAGCAGGCCATCGTCGCCGAGATGCAGTCGCTCGACAGCGCCTACAGCCGCGGCGGCCTGCCGATGCTGGTGCGCGTCGTCGAGGTGCGCTCGCGCCAGCCGGGCGCCAACCTCTACCTGATCGCCGACCCCAACGGCCGCATCCTTTCCGGCAATGTCGAAAGCCTGGAGCCCGGCGTGCTGGAGGTCGAGGGCTGGACGGCGCGGCCCTTCGCCTATCGCCGCTACGGCGAGGCGGTGCGGCGCGCGCTGCGCGAGGACGAGGAGAACGGCGAAGCGCCTGCGCCGGCCGCGGAGAGCGGCGGGCATCGCGCGCTTGCGCTGGTGCTGCGGCTGCCCAACCAGATGATCCTGCTGGTGGGCCGCGACCTCGGCGAGCCGGAGCAGTTCCGCGACATCGTCAACCGGGCGCTGGTCCTCGCCTTCGGCATGATGGGCGTGGGCGCGCTGCTGATCTGGTTCTTCGTCGGCCGCGCGGCGCTCCGGCGCATCGACGCCGTGTCGCAGGCGAGCCGGCGCATCATGGGCGGCGACCTTTCCGGCCGCCTTCCCGTCACCGGCTCGGGCGACGAGTTCGACCGGCTGTCGGAGAACCTGAACGTCATGCTGGCCCGCATCGCCCGGCTCAACGACGGCCTGAAGCAGGTGTCCGACAACATCGCCCACGACCTCAAGACACCGCTGACGCGCCTGCGCAACCGCGCCGAGGCGGCGCTTGCCGGCAAGTCGAAGCCGGCCGAGTACCGTGCCGCGCTCGAGGCCACCATCGCGGAGTCCGACCAGCTCATCCGCACCTTCAACGCGATCCTGATGATCTCGCGGCTGGAGGCCGGCTATTCGGCCGAGCAGACCGCGCCGGTCGATCTCGCCGCCATCCTCGCCGACGTCGTCGAGCTCTATGAGCCGGCGGCAGAGGAGGTGGGCGTGACGCTCGCCGCCGGCACGGTGGTGCCTGCGACGATCAACGCCAACCGCGAGCTGGTCGGGCAGGCGCTGTCGAACGTGGTCGACAACGCCATCAAATATTCCGCCGGCTCGGGCGAGGCGCCGTCCGTCACCGTCTCGCTCACGCGGGAAGGGGGCAGCTACGTGCTGGAGGTCGCCGACAATGGGCCCGGCATCCCGCCGGAAGACATGGAGCGCGCCACGGAGCGCTTCGTGCGGCTGGAGCAGAGCCGCACCCAGCCCGGCTCCGGCCTCGGCTTGAGCCTCGTGCGCGCGGTGATGGAATTTCACGGCGGCAGGCTTGAACTGTCGGCCCGAAACCCCGGACTATCGGTCAGGATGATCTTTCCGGGCGATTCGCAACGGCATGAGCAGGGTTGAGACGGGCGAGAGCTGGTTCGGCATGAAGGCGGCGGCGCTGGCGCCGCTCGATGCGGACAATGCCGCCGCCGCCATGCGCGACCTCGCCGAGAAGGCGCAGGAGAACGGCCTGCCGCGGCTGGCCGCGCTCGCTTCGGG
>JACZJD010000265.1 GCA_014860725.1 Aquamicrobium sp. | reverse complement strand
GTCGAGCGCGCTGGGCCTCTCCCTGCCCACGAATCCCAAGACCTCGGCGAGAGAGGGAAGCCGAGCGGCGCTGTGGCTCGGGCCGGACGAATGGCTGGTCATCGACACGGGCACGGAGGGGCTCGCGGCGGCGCTCGCCGGCGTCGGGGCGTTCCACTCGGCGGTCGACGTCTCGCACCGCAATGTCGGCATCCTCGTCGCCGGCAGGGGCGCGGAGGCGACGCTGGCGGCCGGCTGCCCGCAGGATCTGTCGCCGGCGGCGTTCCCGGTCGGGGCCTGCTCGCGCACGGTGCTCGGCAAGATCGAGGCGGTGATCTGGCGCACCGGCGACGACGCATTCCGCGTCGAGTGCTGGCGCTCGTTCAGCGACTACGCCTTCGCCTTCCTCGCCGAGGCGGCGCGGGACGCCGGCATCTGACTCAGGAGGCCCGGCGCCAGCGGCGGGACTGGACGAACTCGACCAGGTCACCGCGGCTCATCGGCCGGGCGAAGGCGTATCCCTGCAGGGCGTCGCAGCCGAGCGACTTGAGCACGCGCGCGTGCTCCATGGTCTCGACGCCCTCCGCCAGCACCTCGATGCCGAGCGAATGGCCGATCTCGATGATCGAGCCGACGAGCTGGCGCTGCCCGGCCGAGTGGACGATGGGCATGACGAGCTGGCGGTCGATCTTGAGCCGGCGCGGGCTGAGCTTCATCAGGCTGACGATCGAGGCGTAGCCGGTGCCGAAATCGTCGATCTCGACGTCGATGCCGAGCTCCTTGACCTTCTCGACGTTCCAGGCCGTGAGGTCGTCGTTGTCGTCGAGGAAGATCGATTCGACCAGCTCGAAGGCGATGGCGCCGGGGCGGATGTTCATGCGCCGCAGGCTGTGGATCAGCTCGTCGTCCTGAAGCCGCCGCGCCGAGACGTTGACCGAGGCCTTGGGGATGCCGAGGCCGATCCCCTCCCAGGCGTGGAAATCGACCAGCGTCTGCTCGAGGATCACCCTGTCGATGGCGGCGACGACGTTCAGCTCCTCGGCGATGCGCATGAAGGCGCCGGGCGCGAGCAGGCCGTCCTTGGGATGGTTCCAGCGGGCCAGCGCCTCGACGCCGATGACGTCGAGCGTGCGGGCGCAGAACTGCGGCTGGTAGTGGGCGACGAACTGGTTCTGCTCGAGGCCGGAGAGGATGTCGTCCGCGACCTTCTTGGTGGTCACGATCTCGGCCTGCAGCGCGTCGTTGAAGAACTGGTGGCGGTTGCGGCCGCGATCCTTGGCGCGGTAGAGCGCGATGTCGGCGTTGACCAGCAGGCGCAGCGGGTCGGCGAGCGAGTCCGTGTCGGTAGCGATGCCGATGGAGACGCCGACGCGGCAGTCGTGGCCGAGGAAAAGCAGCGGCTCCTGCATCCGCGCGATGATGCGTTCGGCGAGTTCCGTGAGCTCGTCGAGGCAGGAGCCGGCGGCATCGCCCTTCCAGCGCCGCACCACGACGAACTCGTCGCCGCCGACGCGGGCGACGAAGTCGCGCTCGCCGGCCGCGGCCCGCAGCACGCTCGCGGCATGGATCAGCATGGCGTCGCCGGCGGCGTGGCCGAGCGTGTCGTTGATCTGCTTGAAGCGGTCGAGGTCGATCTGGAGCAGGGCCGCGCGCTCGCCCTCGGAGGCGAACCGCCCGGCGTGGTCGGCGAGCAGGTCGTCGAGATAGCGGCGGTTGGGGAGGCCGGTCAGCGAATCGTGGAGCGCGTTGTGCTCGATGCGCGCGCGGGCGTTCTCCAGTTCGGCGTTGCGCGCCTCGGTGAGCGCGTTGACGCGCTTCAGCTCCTCGGCGAGGCCGACGTCGGCGGTCACGTCCCAGTTGACGCCGATGAGGCGCGGCGGCGCGCCCGCCTCCTCGTAGACGGCGCCCATGGCGCGGACGTGGCGCACGGTGCCGTCGTCGAGGACGATGCGGTACTGCGACGTGTAGTGGCCGTCGGCGGCCAGCCTGCGGAACTCCTCGTTCGCGCGCTCGACGTCGTCCGGGTGAAGGCGCTGCTCCCAGTGGCCGCTGTTGCGCGGCTCGCCGTCGGCCGG
>JACZJD010000264.1 GCA_014860725.1 Aquamicrobium sp. | reverse complement strand
CGCGGTTCGGAGCGTAGCGCAGCCCGGTAGCGCACTTGACTGGGGGTCAAGGGGTCGTGGGTTCGAATCCCGCCGCTCCGACCATTCGATCTCTCGAGAAGCAGATTCCCTCCCATGCTGGCCGAAACGGCCGCATGGGGAGCGGGGCGATCCAAGAAATCCCGCAATCCTCACCCTCGCCGCGAAGCGGGGATCGCGAGCGCATGTTGTGCGCCCCTACCCTGCTTCCGGTCATCCGCCTCAACGGACGCGGCCTGCCGTTAACCTTCGTAAACAGTTGTTTTAATTACAATATTGTAACCTTACCGTTCATTTGCCATTCAGGTTCGCGCCGCTACCGTTCTCGCATCGACAACGAGGAGCCACCCCATGTTCAAGCGCACGATCCTTGCGGCAATCGCCTTTTCCGTCCTTGCAGCGCCGATGGCGCAGGCCCAGAGCCGGTACGACGGGCCGCGCAGCAGCCACCACTACTCGCAGCCGGCGAAGCCGAAGTACCACGCGCCGCAGCGCCATCACGCGAAGAAGCCCGAGCCGAACCGTCGCCATTGGGCGCGCGGCCAGCGCGTGCCGGAGTGGCAGCGCAAGCAGCACGTCCGCGACTATCACCGGCACGGCCTCAAGCGTCCCGCCAAGGGCCAGCAGTGGGTCAGGGTCGACAACGACTACCTGCTGATCAGCCTCGCCACCGGCGTCATTCTCGGCCTCGCCGCAGCGCGGTAATCACAGTTTCCCGAAAGCGTAAAACCCCGCCGAAAGGCGGGGTTTTCGTTTGGGCGCCCGGAACGCCTTCCGGCTTCCGCGCCGTTCCGGGCGGAAAACCGCTTCGCACTTCTCCTGAATGGCTCTAGCGCACCTGATCGAGCAGGCGCTTGCATTCGAGCAGGTCGAACAGCGCCTCCTGCAGCAGCGCGCGGTTGTCGCGGGAAAGCCGGCCGTCGCCGGCCTGGACCGGTCCGTCCTCCTCGGTGCGGCCGAGGCCGAAGAAACGCCGTCCCGGCCGCACCTTGGGCTGGCCGACCAGCATCTCGTCGTCGGTGCGCGGCGCGGCGGCGGGCTGATGCGCGGCCTCCTCGGCCTCCACCTCGGCCTGACGGCGCTGGGCGATGGCCTCGACGGCGGCGAGATCGCCGCTGCCGATGGCGATGAGGAACTGCACGCCATTGTCGCGCAACAGCTTCTGCACGCCCTTGATGGTGTAGCCCTGGTCGTAGAGCATGTGGCGGATGCCCTTGATGAGCTCGACATCCTGCGGGCGGTAGTAGCGACGGCCGCCGCCGCGCTTCAGCGGCTTGATCTGGGCAAAGCGCGTCTCCCAGAAGCGCAGCACGTGCTGCGGCAGGTCGAGCTGCTCGGCGACCTCGCTGATGGTGCGGAAGGCATCCGGGCTCTTGTCCATGGGGCACGCGTTCCTGCTTGCGAATCGGGGCAATAGAAGCGTCACAAATGGGCGCTTTCAAGTCTGCCGGGCAAGCCGGCGGCACTTTTCTTTACGCAACGGAACGGCACCGGAAGCCGGCCGTCGCCAGCCGCGCGGGAATGCCGGAGGACGCTACTTGCGGCCCTTGGCCTTGGCGGCCTGATGCGCGCGCAGGATGCGCTGCTTGAGGACGTTGGACGCCTTGAAGGTCATGACGCGGCGGGGAAGGATCGGCACCTCCTCGCCCGTCTTGGGGTTGCGGCCGATGCGCTCGTTCTTGTCGCGGACCTGAAAGGTGGCGAAGGAGGAGAGCTTGACGGTTTCGCCGCGGACGATGGCCTCGCAAATCTCGTCGAGAACCATCTCGACGAGCTGGGCGGATTCGGTGCGCGACAGACCGACCTTTCTATAAACGGCCTCGGCCAGGTCAGCGCGCGTAAGTGTCTTTCCCCCCATTGAGCGGTCCAACCATCTCGAACTATCTGAAAAATCCGCAATATTTCGCGACGTTAAGAAATTGGTCCGTCGAGGTCAAGAACCCCCGCCAGCAGAATCTCGGCGGGGTTCGAGCTGTCGTTGACAGGTCGTTACCAGCGCAGGAGCACCGCGCCCCAGGTGAAGCCGCCGCCCATGGCCTCGAGCAGCACGAGGTCGCCCTTCCTGATACGCCCGTCCTCGACCGCGGCGCCGAGCGCGAGCGGCACCGAGGCGGCCGAGGTGTTGCCGTGGCGGTCGACGGTGATGACGACCTTCTCCTCGGCGATGCCGAGCTTCCTCGCCGAGGCGTCGATGATGCGCTTGTTGGCCTGGTGCGGCACGAACCAGTCGAGCTCGCCGGCCGTGACGCCGCCCTTGGCCAGCACGTCCTCGACCACGTCGGTGATCATGCCGACGGCATGCTTGAAGACCTCGCGGCCTTCCATGCGCAGGTGGCCGACCGTCTGCGTGGTGGAGGGGCCGCCGTCGACATAGAGCTTGTCGCGGTGGCTGCCGTCCGAGCGCAGGCTGGCGGCGAGGATGCCGCGGTCCGATCCGAGGCCCGGGCTTTCGGCCGCCTCCAGAACGATGGCGCCGGCGCCGTCGCCGAAGAGGACGCAGGTGGTGCGGTCGCTCCAGTCGAGGATGCGCGAGAAGGTTTCCGAGCCGATCACCAGCACGCGGCGCGCGAGCCCGCCGCGGATATGGGCGTCCGCCGCCGTCACCGCGTAGACGAAGCCCGAGCACACGGCCTGCATGTCGAAGGCGAAGCCGTGGTGCATGCCGAGCCGTTCCTGGATCTCGACGGCGGTCGCCGGGAAGGTGTTGTTCGGCGTCGAGGTGGCGAGCACGATCAGGTCGATGTCGGCGGGCGTCAGGCCGGCATCGGCGAGCGCGGCCCGCGCCGCGGCCTCGCCGAGCGATGCGGTCGTCTCGTCCTCGGCCGCGATGTGGCGCTGGCGGATGCCGGTGCGCTGGACGATCCACTCGTCGGAGGTGTCGACGAGGGTCTCGAATTCCGCATTCTTCATGATGCGACGCGGCAGGGCGGTGCCCACGCCGCACACGATGGATCGTATCATGCGCCTAGCCCTGCTCTTCTTCGGAAACGTCCGCGCCGTCCTCCGACGCACCGCGCTTTCCGGCCCGACCGCCGTGGAAGGCCTCGAGTTCGCTGCGGATGCCGTCCATCAGCCGGCTGCGGGCCATATCATAGCCCAGCTCGACGGCCGCGGCGAACCCCTCGGGGTCGGCGCCGCCGTGGCTCTTGACCACGATGCCGTTCAGGCCGAGGAACACGCCGCCATTGGCGCGGCGCACGTCCATCTTCTCGCGCAGATGGTTAAAGGCGTCGCGCGCCAGCACATAGCCCAGCTTGGTCATGAAGGTGCGGCCCATCGCGGCGCGCAGATATTCGGCGATCTGCTTGGCCGTACCCTCGGCCGTCTTGAGCGCGATGTTGCCGGCGAAGCCTTCCGTCACCACCACGTCGACGGAGCCGCGGCCGATGTCGTCGCCCTCGACGAAGCCGCGATAGTCCATCGACTTCAGCTCCGCCTCGCGCAGCAGCCGGCCGGCTTCCTTGACCTCCTCCTGGCCCTTGACCTCCTCGACGCCGACATTGAGCAGGCCGACGGACGGGCGGTTGATGCCGAAGATGGCGCGCGCCATCGCGGAACCCAGAATAGCGAAGTCGATCAGCTGGTGGGCGTCGGCGCCGATGGTGGCGCCGACATCGAGCACGATGCTCTCCCCGCGCACGGTCGGCCAGATGGCGGCGATGGCCGGCCGCTCGATGGCGGCCATGGTGCGCAGGCAGAACTTCGACATCGCCATCAGCGCGCCGGTATTGCCGGCGGAGACGCAGACATCGGCATCGCCGGTCTTGACCGCCTCGATCGCCTTCCACATCGACGACTTCCAACGCCCCTGGCGCAGCGCCTGGCTCGGCTTGTCGTCCATGCGCACGGCCACGTCGCAGTGCACGAACTGCGAGGCGGCGGCGACGCGCGGATATCTGTCGAGAACCGGGCGCACGCGGTCGTCGCGGCCGAAGAGGATGAAGCGAACGTCGGGGCGGCGCTCGGAGACCTTGTCGAGACCGGCGATGGTGACCTCCGGTCCGTGGTCTCCACCCATTGCGTCGATGGCGATGCGTATCAAGAGGCAGTCGTTTCTTCTGGGCCCCGAAGCGGGGAGAGGGACAGATTTTCGCGAAAATAGCGGTTTTCCGGTGCCGCACAACCGGATTCACGGGCTGGCACAGCTATTTCAGAGCTTCTTCTTCAGCTCCGTCAGCTTGTCGTAGAGCGGTCCGCGCTTCTCCTCCCGTTCGGCTCCCGCGGGCAGCGACACGCCGGCCTTGCGCGGATAGGGATCGATGCCGAGCGAGAAGAACTCCTCCGCGAGCTGGCCGACATCGACGGTGTCGCCGGAAAAGACCTCCGGGGCGTCGTCGCCCTCGGCATCGAGCAGGATCTCGCCCTCGGCCGAATAGGTGGGCACGGCGAGCTTCGAGCCCTCGGGGAGGAAGACGGCCGTCACCTCCTCGTCCACGCTTGCGGCGACCGGCTCCAGCGTGACGACGCAGTCCTGGACGATGTCGGCCGTCACCCTGCCCGCGACCCTGACGCCGCCCTGCTTCCACGGCGCCACCTCCAGCGTGGCGACGAAGCGGTCGACGGCGCGCAGGCCGTGAACATCGGCAAGGGCGGCGCGCTGCTCGGCGTCGGCCTCGATGGCGACGGTCGTGCCTTTCTTCGGCAGGTGCGCGACGTGGACGGGAAAGGAGACGGGGCTTGCGCCGCCTTCACGCCGGCTCATGACCGGGCCTCCACGGCTTCGGCGGCGGGAAAGGCGATCCGCCCGGCAAGCAGCGCCACATCCTCCTGCCCGGCAAGCGCGGCCGAGGCCTGCACCGCATAGGCGGCGAGCGCCGCCGCATGCGGCCAGTCCGGGCGCTGCGGATGCACGTTGCGGCCGAGCGCCGTCGCCAGCGCGGCGGTGTCTCCGGCCTCGAGCGCCACGCGATAGGCCTCGGCGCGGCCGTAGAACATCCTCGCCAGCTTCTTCATCCGCTTGGGCACGCCGAGGTCGCCGATGCCGAGCTCGCGCAGCGAGTGGTCCATGTCCTTGAAGAACTCGTCCGTCAGGTCCTGCGCCAGCTCGGGAAGGCCCGCCTTGCCGCCGCGGGCGCGCTCCAGGAACAGGAACATGTGCAGCGACAGCATCTCGTAGCGGCCGAGCGGCGTGTCCGGCACCTCCCACTCGGAATAGAAGCGCGGCTGCCGCGCCGCTGCCACGATTGCCTCGTAGAGCGCGTCGGTCACATGCCGGTTGGACGGCCGGCCGAAGCTCAGGATGGACTTGAACATGGCGAACGCTTTCCGGACGGCAGGTTTCGATCCGCGGCGCGGTTGCATCGCCGCGCAAGCTGGTTTACCGCTTTTGCCGCCCGGCGCAAGCCGCCGGTGCGACGTGGAGAAGATGGAGCTGCCGGTGCATTCGCGAAATTCCGGAACGGGCATTGCCCGTCCTGCCCGTATCATGCTGGCCGCCACCGGCGTTGCGCTGCTCTTGGCCGGCTGCAACGCGGCCGAGAACCTGACGCCGAGCGAAACGCTGTCCCACGGCTTCGTCATCGACCAGGAGACGCTGGACCTCGTGCCCGTCGGCTCCAGCCGCGAGCAGGTGCTGCTGTCGCTGGGCACGCCCTCGACGACCGCGACCTTCGACACCGAGGCCTTCTACTACATCTCGCAGACGCGCAAGCGCTCCGTGGCGTTCATGAACCCGCGCGTGACCGACCAGCGGGTGCTCGCCGTCTATTTCGGCCCCGACGGGCGCGTCTCCAACATCGCCCATTACGGCATGCAGGACGGCAGGGTGTTCGACTTCATCTCGCGCACGACGCCGACCGGCGGCAAGGAGACCTCGTTCCTCGGCGGCCTCATCACCGGCATGCTCAGCGGCGGCGCGCCGGCCAATCCCAATCCGTTCTGACGCGTGGATCGCGGGCCCGCCCGCTCCGCCATCGAATCCAGAGAACACGAAGGCGGCTTTCGGGCCGCCTTTTTCGTGCGCCGGGGCCACGTTCCGCCCGGCAAAAGAAAAGGGCCGCAGGATCGCTCCTGCGGCCTTTTCTGTTCGATGACCGGCCGAAGGAGGGCGGGATGCGCCCTCCCCGGTCAGCCGCCCGTCAGTGCGCCAGGACGGCGAGCAGCAGCAGGGCGACGATGTTGGTGATCTTGATCGCCGGGTTCACCGCCGGGCCGGCCGTGTCCTTGTAGGGATCGCCGACCGTGTCGCCGGGGACGGAGGCCTTGTGCGCTTCCGAGCCCTTGAGGTGCTTGACGCCGTCCTTGTCGGTGAAGCCGTCCTCGAACGACTTCTTGGCGTTGTCCCACGCGCCGCCGCCCGAGGTCATCGAGATGGCGACGAACAGGCCGTTGACGATCACGCCGAGCAGCGAGGCGCCGAGCGCGGCGAAGGCCGAGGCCTTGGAGCCGGAGATCAGCAGCACGCCGAAATAGACGACGAGCGGCGCGAGCACCGGCAGCAGCGAGGGGATGATCATCTCGCGGATCGCGGCCTTGGTCAGAAGGTCGACCGCGCGGGCGTAGTTCGGCTTCGAGGTGCCGGCCATGATGCCCGGATCCTCGCGGAACTGGCGACGCACCTCCTCGACGATCGAGCCCGCCGCGCGGCCGACGGCCGTCATGGCGATGCCGCCGAAGAGGTAGGGGATCAGGCCGCCGAAGATCAGGCCCGCGACCACGTAGGGGTTGGCGAGCGAGAAGGAGATCTCGCCGACATCCGCGAAGTAGGGGAACTGGGCGCTGTTGGCCGCGAAATACTCCAGATCGTAGGAGTAGGCGGCGAACAGGACCAGCGCGCCGAGACCGGCCGAGCCGATGGCGTAGCCCTTGGTGACGGCCTTGGTGGTGTTGCCGACGGCGTCGAGCGCGTCGGTCGACTGACGCACCTCGGACGGCAGGCCCGACATCTCGGCGATGCCGCCGGCATTGTCGGTGACGGGGCCGAAGGCGTCGAGCGCCACGATCATGCCGGCAAGGCCGAGCATGGTCGTCACCGCGATGGCGGTGCCGAAGAGGCCGGCGAGCTGGAACGTGGCGAGGATGCCGCCGACGATGACGATCGCCGGAAGGGCGGTCGACTCGAGCGAGACGGCGAGGCCCTGGATGACGTTGGTGCCGTGGCCGGTCACCGACGCCTGGGCGATGGAGTTCACCGGGCGCTTGTTGGTGCCGGTGTAGTATTCGGTGATGACGACGATGAGGCCGGTGACGATCAGGCCGATCAGGCCGCACACGAACAGCGCCGAGCCGGTGATGGACTGGCCGGCGACCACGCCGATCTCGCCCCAGCCGACGGTGAGCTGGTTGGCGATGGCGACGCCGCCGACGGTCAGAACGCCAGTGACGATCAGGCCCTTGTAGAGCGCGCCCATGATCGAGCCGTTGGCGCCGAGCTTGACGAAGAAGGTGCCGACGATCGAGGTCACGATGCAGGCCGCGCAGATGGCGAGCGGGTAGATCATGACGGAGGTCAGCACGTCCGTGCCGGCGAAGAAGATCGCGCCGAGCACCATGG
>JACZJD010000032.1 GCA_014860725.1 Aquamicrobium sp. | reverse complement strand
CGAGAAATAGTAGACGATCTGGGCCATGATGCGCGCCCAGTTGATGGAGTTGACGCCGGCGAGCGCGACGCCGTCGCGGAAGGCATGATGGTTGAACATGCCCTTCACGATGTCCTGGCAGTCGTCGAAATTGCCCTCGACGGCGATGGCGTGGACGTTGGCTGCGGTCGAGGTGGTCATCTGCCGCTGCTGCACCGGCGAGACGCGCCCGTGCGGGAACAGGATGAAGATGTCGGTGCGGTCGCGCCCGGCGAAGGCCTCGATGGCCGCGCCGCCGGTGTCGCCGGAGGTGGCACCGGCGATGGTGGCACGCTCGCCGCGCTCGGCCAGCACATGGTCCATCAGCCGCGCTAGAAGCTGCATCGCCACGTCCTTGAAGGCGAGCGTCGGGCCGTGGAACAGCTCCAGCACGAACTCGTCCGGCCCGGTCTGGACCAACGGGCAGACCGCGTCGTGGCGGAAGGTGGCGTAGGCCTCGCGCACGATCGCCGCGAAGGTCCGCTCGTCGATCTCGCTGCCGAGGAACGGGGTCAGGAGCCGCACGGCGAGGTCCGGATAGGAAAGCCCGCGCAGGGCGCGGATGTCGTCGTGGCCGAGCTGCGGCCACTCCGCCGGCACGTAGAGGCCCCCGTCGCGGGCAAGCCCGGCAAGAAGGACATCGCGGAAACCGAGTTCGGGCGCGCTGCCCCTGGTGCTCACATAGCGCATGATATGCCGTCCCGTTGCGCGGCCTGCGGCGCGGTCTTCGAAAAACCGCAATCGCCCGGTCGCCTTTTTACTGCGGCGTTGGTATAGAACGCCAGCTTTGCATGAGGGAAGTGCGGTTGATGGCATTTGTTCGGGAGTTTGTCCGCTCGAAGCGCGCCGGCCTTTCGGCGCTGGGCCTTGCGCTCGCGCTGGCCGGCTGCCAGTCGGGCGATACGCTCGGCGCGCTCAACATCGGCGGCGGAGGCGGCGAGCAGCGCCAGCCGCCGGCCGGGCAGGAGACGATCACCGTCCAGGAGCTGCTGGCCTATTGCCCGGCGATCTCGCTGTCGGCCGACAAGGCGGTGCTCAACTCCTACCAGCGCGGCGGCGACGGCGATGCGACCAAGCTCGTCTATCGCGCCGGCATCACCGACACGACGCGGAGCTGCAACTACGGCGGCGGCACCATGGCCATGACCATCGGCATCGCCGGCCGCGTCATTCCCGGCCCCGCCGGCACCACCGGCCCGGTGCGCCTGCCCATCCGCGTCGCCGTCTACCAGGACACCGCCGAGATCTATTCGCAGCGCTTCGAGCACGAGATCATGGTCGGCGACACGGTGGGCGCGACGCAGTTCATGTTCGTGGACAAGAGCTTCTCCATGCCCAACCCGACCTCGCGCAACGTGCGCGTCATCGTCGGCTTCGACGAGGCGGCAAGGCGATAGGGCGTTCCCGGGAAGGGTGCAGGCACTTTTCCCTCCGGATCTGCGGACAAGCGGGAAAAGGCGGCTCACGCCCCGTCCGACCATTCCGACAGCGCGCCGACCACGGCGGGAAAATCCTTCCAGCGCCGGATGACCGTCTCCGCGCCGGCTTCCGTCAGCAGATCGGCATGGCCGGGGTGGGTATGCGACGCGCCGGTGAAGCCGATGACGCGCATGCCGGCAGCCCGCGCGCCGGTCACGCCGTGGACGGAGTCCTCGATGACGAAGGTTTCCCGCGGGTCGGCTCCCATCGTCTGC
Organism: Aquamicrobium sp.; assembly: GCA_014860725.1. The sequence goes on along the minus strand of JACZJD010000032.1, from coordinate 96 downwards.
GCGGCGTGGAGGAAGACGTCGGGCGCCGGCTTCGGCCGGCCGGAAGGCATGTCCGCGGCCGAGAACACCGCACCGTGGAAGAAGGGCAGGAGCCCG
>JACZJD010000263.1 GCA_014860725.1 Aquamicrobium sp. | reverse complement strand
GGCGGCATGCGCAGCTTCCGCTGCCTGCCTTCGGGGTCCTGCACCACCAACGACGAGATGTTGTAGCCGTCGCCTTCGAGCGCGTTGGCGATGACGATCTTCGACGCCCAGCCCGGCCCGTAGTCCGGCACCAGCTCGCGGATGAAGGCGTCGCGGCGCTCGTAGCAGCCCATGGCCTTCAGCGCCGGGCCGATGTCCTCCACTGCCGCCCCGACGCCGAAGGTTCCGGCGGCCAGCCGGCCGAGGCGCAGGCTCTCGGGGTCGGAATCGTTTTCCGGCATGAACAGGCCGAAGACGTTCTGCGCGCCTGCCGCGCGCACGGCGAGCGCCAGCGACACGCTGGAATCGATGCCGCCGGAAAGGCCGAGCACCAGCCCGCGCTTCTTCATGGCGCGGAGCTGGGCGCGAAGGGCCGTGACGATGCGCTCGACCTCGGCTTCGGCGTCGATCGCCAGCGTCTCGGCGGAAAAGGCGGCGGGATGGGCGGGGCGGATGTTCATTCGGCGGGTTCCACGGTTTCGGCCGCCAGCCTGCGGCTGACCTTGCCGGTGTCGGTCTTCGGCAGTTCGGTGCGGAATTCCACGATCTTCGGCACCATGAAGTCCTCGAGATGGGCCGAGCAATGGCGGATGACGTCCCTCTCCGTCAGAGACGGATCGGACCGGATGACCAGCGCGCCGATGGCGTGGCCCAGCACGGGATCGGGCACGCCGATCACCACCGCCTCGGCGATGCCGGGATGGGCGTGCAGCACCGCCTCGACCTCCTTCGGCGCGACCTTCTCGCCGCGCGTCTTGATGATGTCGTCCTTGCGGCCGACGAAATAGAGGAAGCCTTCCTCGTCGGTGCGGAAGAGGTCGCCGGTGTGAAGCACCTTCTCCCACGGATTGGGGCCGGGGCGCAGCATCTTCGCCGTCGCCTCGTCGTTGCGCCAGTAGCCCTGCATGACGTGCGGGCCGCGGATGACGAGCTCGCCGGAGACGCCGGGCGGCACGGGCCTGCCGGCGTCGTCGACCACGAAGGCCTCTGTGTTGGGAATGGCGATGCCGACCGAGCCCGGCCGGCGGTCGAGCTCCGCCGGCGGCAGATACGTGCAGCGCTTGCACTCGGTCAGCCCGTACATCGAGTAGAGCCGTGCCCCGGGGAACAGCTCGCGCAGGCGCGCGATGTGCGACGGGGGCAGCGCGGCGGCCGTGTTCGTCAGGTAGCGCAGCGACGGCAGGAAGCCCGGCTGAAGGTCGCGCATCTGCAGGATCATCGCCGCCATGGTCGGCACCAGCGGGAAGCCGGTGACACCCTCCTCGCGGATGCGCTCGAAGATCGCCTGCGGGAAGGCGAACGACTTCTCCAGCACCAGCGTCGCGCCGAGCCGCATCGCCATCAGGAGCTGGTAGAGCCCGTAGTCGAAGGCGAGCGGCAGCACGTTGAGGATGACGTCGTCGTCGCGGTTCTCGAGATAGGTGGTGATCGATTCGGCCGCCGCATCGACGTTGCGATGGGTCATCATCACGCCCTTGGGCCGGCCGGTCGAGCCCGAGGTGTAGATGAGCATGGCGAGATCGACATCGATGCCGCCATGCGCGACCGGCTCGCGCGCCGTTTCGAGGCATTCGGAGAACGAGGCCGCGCCCTGCGGCGTCGTGCCGTTCGCGGCGGCGGTCGAGGCGATGAACAGCCCGTCCGCACCCTGCATGGCGCGCGCCTCGACGGCGACGGGGGCGAGCTTCGCCTGCGTCAGCACGGCGGCGGGCTCGCAGTCGCCGACGATGTAGGCGAGCTTGTCGGCCTTGGTCGAGGCGTTGATCGGGCTGAAGGTGGCGCCCGCCTTGAGCGTCGCGAAGATCGCGACGGCCGCCTCCCAGCAATTGTCCATGAAGACCAGAACGCGGTCGTTACGCCTGACGCCGGCGTCGCGGAGCGCGGCGGCGAGGCGGTCCGTCAGATCGTCGAGCTCGGCATAGGTGAAGCGCCGCCCGCCGGCGACCAGCGCCGTCTTGTCGCCGCGCAGCCGGGCGTTGTCCGTCAGGTAGCGTTCGATCCGCATGGCCTTGCCGCCTCCGCTACTCCGCCGCCACCGCCGAAGGCGACTTCGCCGTGACGAAGGCGGCGATGCGGTCGAGGGAGTCGAGGTTCGCCGGCACGATGTCGGCATCGGCCATCGTCACGCCGAAGCGCTCCTCGATGAAGGCCACGAGCTCGAGAACGCCAGTCGAGTCGATGATGTCGTTCTCGATCAGCGAGGCGTCGTCGGCCGGGGCCTGCGAGGCGTCGCCGAACAGGAAATTCTCGACGATGAAGGCCCTGACCTCGTTCTTGATGGTGTCGCTCATATCTACTTCCTTCCGTGCTTGCCGGTGCTTGCTTGTCAGGCCGCCTGTCAAGCCGCTTGGGCGATGCCCGCGCCGGCGGCGGCGAATGTCTCGATCCACAGTTGCGTCGACAGGACGCCGACGAAGGCGGCGTTGTCGCGGAAGCCGGTCGCCTGTCCGGTGGCGCATTTGGCGTGGAGCTTGGCGACCGCCTTGGGGTTGAAGAGGCCGGCGGCGGCGACGCGCTCCTCGCCCAGCGCCGCGCCGACGTAGTCGAGCGCGCCCGCCCCGGTGAAGGAGCGGCTGTCGGGGGCGCGGTAGGGCTGCTTCGGCCGGTTGCCGATCAGGGGCGGCAGGAGGTCCTTCGCCGCCTCGCGCAGGATGTGCTTCTCGGTCAGGCCCTTGAGCTTCATCTCCGGCGGCAGGCCGGCGGCGAACTCGACCAGCCGGTGGTCGAGGAAGGGGAAGCGGCCCTCGATGCCGTGGGCCATGGCCATGCGGTCGCCCTGGCTCGACAGGATGTAGCCGGGCAGCAGGAAGCGGCTTTCGAGATACTGCGCCTGATGCAGCGGGTGCCAGCG
>JACZJD010000262.1 GCA_014860725.1 Aquamicrobium sp. | reverse complement strand
CCCCGAAGGTCCCGCTTGCCCCGGCGCCGCCGGGGCAAGCGGGACCTTCGGGGACCGGACTTCGCGGCCCGGCCTTTGTCGCGCCGGCTTCTACGGGGCCAGGTCGCGCACCGCCTCGATGCGCTCCATGCCGCCGACCGTGTCGGCGAAGTCGGCCCACACGGTGCGCGCGCCTGCCTCCCATTCCTCGCGCGCCTCGGGCTGGCTCACCGTGCCGCCATGCGCGGCCGCGATCTCCATCGCCCTCGCCTCGTCGGCGACGACGAGGGCGTCGAAATGCGCCGCACCCGCGCGCGCTGCCTCGCCGAACACCTCCCTTTCCTCGTCGGAAAGCCCGTTCCAGAACGGGGCGGAGAAGTAGACGACGCCCGCCGCGCGGATATGGCCGGTCTCGACCAGATGCGGCACCACCTCGTAGAGCCGGAAGCCGGCATAAGCCGACTTGGTCAGGTCCATGGCGTCGGCGACGCCGGTCTGCAGCGCGTTGTAGGTCTCGGGGATGGGAATGCCGACCGGCGTCGCGCCGAAGGCGCTCCACAGCTTGGTGTGCAGCGGGCTCTGGATGACGCGGATGCGCAGGCCGCGCAGCTCGGCCGGCCGTGTCAGCTTCTCCTTGGCGAGAAGATGCCGCGCGCCGTAGTCGATGAAGGCGGGGACGACGAAATGCTCAGCCGCGAACCGCTCGCGCAGCCGCTCGCCCGTCTCGCCGGCCACGGCCGCGCGCAGATGGGCGGCATCGCGGAACAGGAACGGCAGGTCCAGGAGCTGCGCCTCCGGCACCCAGCCCGACAGCGCCGACACCGTGGACAGGCTCGCCTGCACCGCGCCGAGGCGGATCATCTCGGCCACCTCCTTCTCGCCGCCGAGCGCGGCGTTGCCGACGATGTTGAAGGCAAAGCGGCCGGGCAGCCGCTCCTCGACCAGATCGCGGACCCTGAGCCATATCTGCGTTTCCGGCTTGTCGTCGGCCATCAGCGAGGCGACGGTGAGCGCCTTCTGCGCCTGCGCCCGGCGGATAAGCGCCGGCATGGCGAGGAGGCCGGCGCCGGCGGCGACGAACGTGCGGCGAGTGAGACGGGTCATGGCTGTCTTCCTTTGCTAGATCAGGAGCGCGCCCGCCGTCAGCAGGGCGAGCGCGCAGAGAAGGGCGGCAAGATAGGGCAGGACCGCCGCGAACAGGGCGGCGGCCGGCACCCGCGTCACGCCGCTGACGACGAAGACGAGGATGCCGGCCGGCGGCGTCAGGCCGCCGATCATCAGGTTGACGACGAGGATGACGCCGAAATGCACCGGCTCCACCCCGGCCGCGACGGCGAGCGGCAGCAGGATCGGCGCGAAGATCAGGATCGCCGCGCCGATGTCGAGCGCGAGCCCGACCACGAGCAGGATCAGGTTGAGGACGAGGAGCACGCCCGCCGGCCCCAGCCCGAGGCCGGAGACGAAGGACGAGACGAGGCCGGAGACGTTGTCCACCGCGAGCAGGAAGGCGAAGGGGCCGGCCGTGGCGATCAACAGGCCGATGGCCGCCGCCTCCACCGCCGCCTGCCGGAAGGCGGCATGGAGCGGCGCGAAGCGCAGCCGCGCGCCGAAGCCGAGGAGGAGCGTGTAGAGCGCCGCGAGCGCCGCCGCCTCCGTGGTGGTGACGATGCCGAGGCGGATGCCGAGCACCACCACGACGCCGAGGCCGAAGGCGGGGATCGCTGCCCGCGCCGCCGCGCGC
>JACZJD010000261.1 GCA_014860725.1 Aquamicrobium sp. | reverse complement strand
CCTGCACCGGCGCCGGCGGCACGTAGTGCCCGACGCCGAGCTCCGCCAGCCGCGCCCACGGAAACCGCTCGCCGGGGTCGGTCTTGCGCCCGGGCGCGACGTCGGAATGCGCCAGCACCCGCTCGGGCGCGATGCCGTAGCGGCCGCATATGTCGTGGCAGAGCGCCGCGACCGCCTCGATCTGCACGTCGGGAAAATCGGGAAAGCCGGCCAGCGGGCCGGGATTGACGATCTCGACGCCGATGGAGAACGAGTTGACGTCGGACAGGCCCTTCCACGAGCCCTTGCCGGCATGCCAGGCGCGGTCGCTCTCGCGCACCATCTGCACGATGCGGCCGTCCTCGTGGACGAGATAGTGCGCCGACACCTCGCTCTCGGGCGTGCACAGCCAGGCTTCCGCCGCCTCGCCCGTCTCCATCCCGGTATAGTGCAGCACCACGCAGTCGGGCGTCATGCCGTCGCGCCGGGCGCCGAAATTGGGCGAAAGCCTGACCTCGGCGCCCGGATGGTCGGGGGCGAAGCCGCTCATGCCGGCCGCCTCGAGCGCTCGATGGTCTCGTAGGCGGCATTGATGGCGGCGAGCCGCCGGTTGGCGATGGCTAAAAACTCCTCCGGCACGCCGCGGGCGATCAGCCGGTCGGGATGGTTTTCCGCCGCCATGCGGCGGTACTGGGCGCGCACCTCCTCGAACGGCGCGCCGAGCTCCAGCCCCAGCACCCGCCACGGATCGGCCTCGCCGGTGACGGCATGGCGCGACAGGATGGCCTCGAACCGCTCCTCCCTGATCTCGAAGATCTCGGAGATGCGGCGCAGGAAGCCGACCTCGCGCTCGTGCACCAGCCCGTCGGCGGTGGCGATGTGGAACAGCCCGTCGAGGATGTCCTCCAGCACGGGGCAGTTGGGACGCCCGTTGCCGCACAGCCCGGCCAGCCGCTCGGCATAGGCCTCGAAGCCGGCGACGTCCTGCTTGGCAAGGTCGAAAAGGCGGGCGACGTTGCGCGTCTGCTCCGCGGGCACGACGAAAATCTGCTGGAAGGCGCGCACCTCGTCCTGCGTGACGATGCCGTCGGCCTTGGCCATCTTGGCGGACAGCGCGATCATGGCGATCGAGAAGGCAACCCGGCGGCGAAGCTGCGGGTCGCCGGACAGCACGGTCCGCACGGCCTCTATCACGCTCGACAGCGCATTCGCCGGCACCGTTGTGAGGAGTTCGCTTATCCGCGCCCAGATCGACATGGGCGCTTCATAAAGCGAAATCCCGCCGCTGACGAGATGGCATCTGCACGGCTGCGCCGGGAAGGCCGCATCATGGGCCGTTCCCGGTCACGCACACCCCTCGGCCGCCAGCGAGAGACGCCAAGCGTCTGCCCGCGGCGGCGTGAGAACCGTTACTCGGCCGGCGGCGTCGTCGGCTCGGTCGGAGCGGGCGGCACCGTGTTCGGGGTTGCCGGCTCCATCGGCTGCGTCTCGTCAGGCACAGCCTGGGTCGTGGTTCCGTCGGTATCGCTGCACGCGGCAAGGCCAAGCAGCGCGATGCCGGAAACGGAAGCAAGAATCAGCTTTTTCATTCCCTATCTCCTTCTTTCGAACCGTCCATCCGCTTGCGAACGGACAGCCGTGAAGGAAATGCCGCCGGAGCGGCAGGGTTTCATAACATTGGGTTTCGTTTTGTTACGCAACGAACGCAGCAGCCGGGAAAAGACGGCCCGGGCCGTTCCAAACACCGGTGCCTGCCCATTGTTCCATCGCGCCGCGCAGGACGCCCGCTACTGCGCCTCGAACAGCCTCGCCAGCGCCTCGGCCATCCGCTGCGGCTTGTAGCCGAACGCGGACGGCGTCAGCCCCAGCCGCACCACCACCAGCCCGCGCGACGGCATGACGACGACCGATTGCCCGTCATGGCCGAGCAGCCAGAAGGCATCGTCCGGCAGGTCGAAGCCGGCATCGCCGCCCTCGCCCGGCCCGCGGAGCCAGAGCTGGCCGCGCCCGTAATCGCCGCCCGACGCGGGTGCGGCCTCGCGCATCCACGCCACGAAGCCGTCGGGCAGCACCTGCTCGCCGTTCCACACGCCGTCGTTGCGCAGGAACTCGCCGAAGCGCGCCCAGTCGTGCGCGGTGGCGTAGAGATAGGAGGAGCCGACATAGGTGCCGGCCGAATCCGTCTCCATCGCCGCGCTGGTCATGCCGAGCGGCGAAAACAGAGCCGTGCGCGGCCAGGCGAGCGCATCGGCGGGCTCGGCGAACGCATCCTGCCAGATGCGCGACAGCATCACCGTCGTGCCGCTCGAATAGCTGAAGACCTCGCCGCGCGGCCCGCTGAGCGGCTTGTCGGAGGCGAAGCCGGCCATGTCTGCCTCGAGATAGAGCATTCGCGTGACGTCGGTGACGTCGCCGTAATCCTCGTTGAACTCGAGCCCGCTCGACATCGCCATCAGGTCGGCGAGCGTGATCGAGCCGCGCTCGTCGCCGTTCCAGCCTTCGAACAGGCCGTCCTGATCGAGGGAAAGCCTGCCCTCGCGCACCAGCGTGCCGATGATCGCCGCCGTCACCGTCTTGGTCATCGACCAGCCCAGCAGCGGCGTGTCGGCCTTGAAGCCCTCGCCGTAGCGCTCGCCGACGATGCGGCCGTTATGCGCCACCACCACGGCGCGCATGCCGGGGCCGGTCATCTCCCGGTCGTCGAGAATGGCCGCCAGCGCCGGGTCCTGCGAGGGCTCGACGCGCTCGCCCGCCGGCCACAGCGCCGCCATGTTCGGCGTGCCAGGCTCCGGCACGGAGGGGATGGCCTGCGCCTCGGTGCCATAGGGCACGCTGGAGCAGCCCGCGCCCTGCCGGTAGACGGCCCTTCCCTCGCCGAACAGGCCGAGGAGCTTCGCCGAGACCGTGCGGCCGACGGTGTCGACGTCGATCGCGATGTATTTCAGGATCGGATGGCCCGGCGCCTGCACGTCGAGCGCCAGCACCTCCTGCCCGTCGCGCCAGGCGAGGAACTGGTTGGAGCACACGATCTTGGCCGAATAGGCCGTCGCCACGCGAATCAGGGCCGGCGGCGAGAAATAGAGCCAGCCCGCGACGCCGGCCACGACCAGCACGACGAGCGCCACGAGCCATTTCAAGACCTTGCCGAGAATGCGCACGATTTCCCCCATCCCGCGGCCGCCTTCAAATCGCCGCCATTGCGTTGCTTTTCGGACGCGACTTTTGGGCGGCGGCGGCGAAAAATCAATCCGCGACGGTATTCTCTCCTCCGTGGCTGCCGGTGATTCGGCGGCGATGCCGCAAAGCGACGGCGAAGGAGAAACGATGCGTCCATTGCTGGTCCTCGCGCTCGGCCTGCTGCTCTCCGCCTGCACCCGCATCGGCTACGACTTCGCCGACGTCGCCCCGGCGAGACCGCAACAGCCGCAGGTGCTGACGGCGCCCCATTCGGTCACCGTCACCCACCCGCGCTTCGGCGACCGCAAGCCGCACCCGTGGGGCAAGCGCGCGCCCTGGACCTATGCCGTCCACGGCACCGACGTGTCCAAGTACCAGACCAGCGTCGACTGGCACGCCGCCAAGGCCGCGGGCATCTCCTTCGTCTTCATCAAGGCGACCGAGGGCGGCGACCGGCTCGACGACAGGTTCCACCAGCACTGGCGCGGCGCCAAGGCCGCGGGCATTCCCCGCTCGGCCTACCACTTCTTCTATTTCTGCCGGCCGGCGCGCGAGCAGGCCCAATGGTTCATTCGCAACGTGCCGAAGGAAGCCGGCACGCTGCCGCACGTGCTGGACATGGAGTGGAACCACAAATCGCCCACCTGCAAGCTGCGCCCCTCGCCCGAGACGGTGCGGGCCGAGATGAGCGTCTTCCTCGACATGCTGGAGCGCCACTACGGCAAGCGGCCCATCGTCTACACCACGATCGACTTCTTCGACCGCAACGGGCTCGCCGATTTCAAGGGCAATGACTGGTGGCTGCGCTCGGTCGCGGCCCATCCGGACGACATCTACGGCGAGCATCCGTTCCTGTTCTGGCAGTATACCGGCACCGGCGAGGTGCCCGGCATTCCGGGCGACGCCGACATCAACGTCTTCAACGGCTCGCAGGCCCGCTGGCAGGCATGGCTCAGGCAGCATGTGCGGTAACGGCGAGTTTATCCCGGCCTTTACCGCATATGCGGCACAATCGCGCCGACGAACGCCCTTCCGGAGATTCCTCATGAAAGCCACGCCCCTCGCCCTTACCGCCATGCTGGCCGCCGCCTCCCCCGTCGTCGCGCAGGAATGCGGCGGCGACTTCGCAGCCTGGAAGGCGGGGATCGAGGACGAGGCGCGCGCGGCCGGCGTCGGCGAGCGCGGGCTTGCGGCGCTGCGCAACGCCCGCATCGACCAGCGGGTGCTGTCGCGCGACCGCGCGCAGGGCGTGTTCACCCAGACCTTCATCGAGTTCTCCAACCGCATGATCAACCAGTACCGGCTGACCAACGGCGCGGCGAACCTGAAGAAGCATGCCGAGGTGTTCGCGCGCGCCGAGCGCGAGTTCGGCGTTCCGGGGCCGGTCATCGCCGCCTTCTGGGCGCTGGAGACCGATTTCGGCGCCGTGCAGGGCGATTTCAACACCCTCAATGCGCTCGTGACGCTGGCGCACGACTGCCGCCGGCCCCACCTCTTCCGCCCGCAGGTGGTGCCCCTGCTGACGCTGATCGACAGCGGCACGCTCCCGGCGGACGTCGAGGGCGCATGGGCGGGCGAGATCGGCCAGACGCAGATGCTGCCTTCCGACATTCTGGCGAGGGGCGTGGACGGCGACGGCGACGGCAGGGTCGACGTGCGCCGCTCGGTTCCCGACGTCATCATGACCACCGCGGCCAAGGTCCGCTCGCGCGGCTGGAAGCCCGGCGAGCCGTGGATGGAGGAGGTGCGGGTGCCGGCCCAGATGCCGTGGGAGGAGACCGGTCGCTCCAACAAGCTGCCCATGGCGCAATGGGCGCAATGGGGCGTGACGAAGCGCGACGGCAGCCCCCTCGACACGGCGCAGCCGGCCGCGGGCCTCGCCCTGCCGATGGGCCACAGGGGGCCGGCCTTCCTCGTCTACGACAATTTCGACATCTACCTCGAATGGAACCAGTCGATCGTCTACACCCTGACGGCGGCGAACCTCGCCACCCGGCTCGCCGGCGCGCCCAAGCTCGACCCGCGCAACCCCGAGGAAGGGCTGGTCGGGGAATCGATGAAGCTCCTGCAGCGCAAGCTCGAAGCCCGCGGCCACGACGTCGGCGGCATCGACGGCATCCTCGGCCAGAAGACCCGCGACGCCGTTCGGCTGGAACAGATACGCCTCGGCCTCCCCGCCGACGGCTGGCCGACGCCTGCGCTGCTGGCGAATTTGTGAGGGAGCAGGGCTTAGGGGAGTAAGGGAATAGGGGAGTAGGGGAAAAGCAATCCTCCCCTATTCCCTTACTCCCCTATTCCCTTACTTCCCTAGTCCGCCATCGTCTCCAGGCTCGCAAACCCCTCCGGCGTCGCCCCCTCGTCGAACGGCGTCGTCACCTCGACGAAATCGTCCGGATAAAAACCGTTGAAGCGGGTCCTGAGCGACAGCGAGTAGGCGCCGATGTGGCCGATCTCGATCCAGTCGCCGGTATCGACCGTCTCCGGCAGCCAGAACGGGCGCGAGAGAATGTCGACGGAATCGCAGGTCGCGCCGCAGACCTTGAACGGCACGATGTTCTGCCGGTCGCCGTTGCGGCTGCGGATCGCGGGATCGGGGATGAAGCGGGCCGGCAGCGTGATCTTGCCGGTCCACGAATCCGACAGCGACGCCCAGATGCCGTCGTTGATGTAGAGCCGCCGGCCCTTGCGCAGGAGCACCCGCACGATCAGCGAGAAGGCGCGCGCGACGATGACGCGCCCCGGCTCCGCCACCAGCGGCACGCCGGAAAAGCCCCATTCGGAGATGTCGTCGCGCAGCCGCGCCATGATCTCGTCGAGCGACGGCATCTGCGGCTTCCTGCGGTTGGGGTCGTGGCCGTATTCGGCCGGAAAGCCGCCGCCGACGTCGAGGCCGGCGATCTCGACGCCGGCGCGGTTCCTCACCCAGTCGGCCGAGGCCAGCGCCCGCTCGTAGGTATCCGGG
>JACZJD010000260.1 GCA_014860725.1 Aquamicrobium sp. | reverse complement strand
CGGGCGTTTGCATCCGCGCGCCACTGTGCTAGGCCGCGCGCATCCTTCCCCTGCCGATCCCGCACGGAGCCTCGCGTCATGGCCGTCGCCTCGAAGAACATTCCCGCCCCCGACCTCGTCAAGGCGCGCCGCGCCCTCCTGTCCGTCTCCGACAAGACCGGGCTGGTCGAGCTCGCCCGCGCCCTCGCCGACGCTGGCATCGAGCTGGTCTCGACCGGCGGCACCGCCAAGGCGATCGCGGCGGCGGGCATCGCGGTCAGGGACGTCTCCGACATCACCGACTTTCCCGAGATCATGGACGGCCGCGTCAAGACGCTGCATCCGGCGGTGCATGGCGGGCTGCTCGCCATCCGCGACGATTTCGAGCACGCGCAGGCCATGGAGGCGCACGGCATCGGCGCCATCGACATCGCGGTCATCAACCTCTACCCGTTCGAGGAGGTGCGCGCCGCGGGCGGCGACTATGCCGCCATCGTCGAGAACATCGACATCGGCGGCCCCGCGATGGTGCGCGCCTCGGCCAAGAACCACGCCTATGTTGCCATCGTAACCGACCCGGCCGACTATGCCCGCCTGACCGACACGCTGAAGGAGAACGGCGGCGCGACGCCCTACCGCTTCCGGCAGGAGCTCGCCGCCAAGGCCTATGCCGGCACCGCCGCCTACGACGCCGCCATCTCCGGCTGGTTCGCCGACGCGCTCGCGCTGGAGGACCCGGCGTGGCGCGCCTTCGGCGGCAGGCTGGAGACCGTGATGCGCTACGGCGAGAACCCGCACCAGAAGGCCGGCTTCTACGTCAACGGCGACAAGAGGCCCGGCGTCGCCACCGCGCGCCAGCTCCAGGGCAAGCAGCTCTCCTACAACAACGTCAACGACACCGACGCCGCCTTCGAGCTGGTGGCCGAGTTCGACCCCGCCCGCACCGCCGCCGTCGCCATCATCAAGCATGCCAACCCTTGCGGCGTCGCGGAAGGGCCGACGCTGAAAGAGGCCTATCTGTCGGCGCTCGCCTGCGACCCGGTCTCGGCCTTCGGCGGTATCGTGGCGCTGAACCGCCTGCTCGACGCGGACGCCGCGGAGGAGATCGTGAAGACCTTCACCGAGGTCATCATCGCGCCGGAGGCCTCGCCCGAGGCCGCCGCCATCGTGGCGGCGAAGAAGAACCTGCGCCTTCTCGTCACCGGCGGCCTGCCCGACCCGCGCGCCGCCGGCATGACCGTGAAGTCGGTCGCCGGCGGCCTGCTCGTCCAGTCACGCGACAACGCCGTGGTCGACGACCTCGACCTGAAGGTGGTGACGAAGCGCGCGCCGACGGCCGCGGAGATGGCCGATCTCGCCTTCGCCTTCCGCGTCGCCAAGCACGTCAAGTCGAACGCCATCGTCTATGCGAAGGACCGCGCCACGGTCGGCATCGGCGCCGGCCAGATGAGCCGCGTCGATTCCTCGCGCATCGCCGCCCGCAAGGCGCTCGACGCCGCCGAGGCCGCCGGGCTGAAGGAGCCGCTGACCAGGGGCTCGGTCGTCGCCTCCGACGCCTTCTTCCCCTTCGCCGACGGCCTGCTCGCCGCGGTCGAGGCGGGCGCGACGGCCGTCATCCAGCCGGGCGGCTCGATGCGCGACGACGAGGTGATCGCCGCCGCCGACGAGAACGGCATCGCCATGGTCTTCACCGGCGTCCGGCATTTCCGTCATTGAGGCAGGCACCGCCCTCACCCTTACCCTCTCCCCGTGAACGGGGAGAGGGAGGACTTCAGCGTTGCGGCCAGCTTTCCTTCTCCCCGTTCACGGGGAGAAGGTGGCGGCAGCCGGATGAGGGGCAGCACGGCGTCTCGGGACCGAACACCTACGCCGGCGCAGTGGCGTAGTAGCGCGTCCTGACCAGCGGCAGCAGCGCCAGCCCGATCGCGAACAGCACGATGATCGGCGTCACGCCCAGCCGCTGCGCCTCCTGCGCCGTGAAGCCGAACACCTCGGAGGCGAAGAAGGCGGTGGCGAAG
>JACZJD010000002.1 GCA_014860725.1 Aquamicrobium sp. | reverse complement strand
GTGTCCATCCCGGCCCCCGCCGATCATTGCCCGGACGCCACATTACCGCCGGACCGCTTGCGGAACGGCCAAGGAAATCCTTCAAATTGCAGGCATCCGGGCGATATGTGGGCAATGGGCCGGCGGCGGGGTCTCTCGCCTACCCGTCCTTCAGCTCCATGAAGCGGATGCGGTTGTTGAACGGGTCGATGACCTCGACCTCCAGCCGCGTGCCCTCGTCCTCGAGGCCGGGCTTCATGTAGCGGTAGTTCTTGGCCTTGAGCTCGCCATGGAAGGCGCGGATGCCCTTCATGTAGACGCACATGTTGCCGCCCGGCGTCGCGTCGCCGGCATGCTCGGACAGGTGCAGCCTGAGGCCGGCGCGCGAGATCTGCGTGTAGAGCGGGAAGTTGTCACCGTATCGGTGCTCCCAGTCGACGCCGAAGCCGAGGAAGCCGAGATAGAACTCGTGCGCCTTCGCCACGTCGAAGATGCGCACGATGGGCACCGCCTGCTCGAACGCGATCTCCTGAGGAGCGGCGGCCGCAGCGGCGATCTTCGCCGCCAGCACGTTCCAGCTCGCCAGCCCGAACTGCCGGGCGACGATCTCGAGAGCCTCGCTGTGGGTGATGGGGACGTCGCGGGCGGCGAGCGCCTCCCGCATGGTTCTGGCCATGGTCTTGGCGCCGCGATAGTCGCGCATGTTCCGTTTCCTTCGTCGTGGCGAAGCCATCGCCGGCGCCCGCATTGCCAACGCCTTCGCCCGAACGGTTGAAACGGTGAGGAAGGATCGCAGCGAGGCGTTCGCCATGCTCCCTCCGGAGCGCGGGCTGCAGGCCGCCTCAAGCCTTTCGCCACGATAGGACAGGAAGGCCGCCCACGCTAGCCCTGCCGTGTGGCGGCGGCCGGCCGCCTTTCCCGGCGCCTGCGCAGGATCGCCGGGCGCAGCAGGCGGTAGAGAACGAGGAGGACGGCCAGCAGCAGATAGACGAACGGCTCCGCCGTCACCACCTTGACCGACATCGCATAATGGAGCGCGCCGCCGAGCACGACAATGTAGCTCAGCCGGTGCAGCCGGTGCCAGTTCGGCCCCAGCCGCCGGATCGAGAAGGCGTTGGAGGTCAGCGCGAGCGAAACCAGCAGCACGAGGCAGGCCATGCCGATGGTGATGAAGGGCCGCTTGGCGATGTCCGCCAGAATGGCCGCGACGTTCAGGTTCTGGTCGAGCACCATGTAGGTGAGGAAGTGCATCAGTACGTACCAGAAGCAGAGCAGCCCCAGCGCGCGGCGGTAGCGCAGGAGGTTGACGCCGGCAAGGTCGCGCAGCGGCGTCACCGTCAGCGCGGCGATGAGGAAGCGCAGCGCCCAGATGCCGAGCAGGTGCTCGAACTCCTTGACCACGTTGCCGGGTATCTGCCCCGTCGCGCCGAGCCAGAACCAGAACACCGCCGGCACGAAGCCCGCGGCGTAGAGCGCCCAGACGCTGCCGGCGCGCCAGAGCCGCGAGGACAGGAGGCCGGCAACCCGGCCCGTCGCGCGCGTCGTCGTGGTCATCGTCAGTAGTTGGCCTTGAGATCCATGCCGGCATAGAGGCCGGCGACCTGCTCGGCATAGCCGTTGAACGGCAGCGTGTCGCGGCGCGCCGGACGCAGGAAGCCGCCCTCGCCGATGCGGATTTCCGACGCCTGGCTCCAGCGCGGATGATCGACCTCCGGATTGACGTTGGCATAGAAGCCGTATTCGTGCGGGGCCATGCGCTTCCAGCTCGTCACCGGCTCCTCCTCGACGAGCGAGATGCGCACGATCGACTTGATGCCCTTGAAGCCGTATTTCCACGGCACGACCAGCCGCACCGGCGCGCCGTTCTGGTTGGGCAGCGTGCGGCCGTAGAGGCCGACGGCGAGGATGGCGAGCGGATGGCGCGCCTCGTCGAGCCTCAGCCCCTCGACATAGGGCCACGGCAGCGGCTGGAACAGGCCCTTCTGGCCGGGCATCTCGTCGGGCCGCACCACGGTCTCGAAGGCGACGTACTTCGCGGCTCCGAGCGGCTCCACGACGTCGAGGAGCGCGGAAAGCGGGAAGCCGACCCACGGGATGACCATCGACCACGCCTCGACGCAGCGCATGCGGTAGACGCGCTCCTCCAGCGGAAAGCCGCGCAGCGCGTCGAGGTCGAAGGTGCGGGGCTTCGCCACCAGACCGTCGACCTGAAGGGTCCACGGCTCGGGCGTGAAGCCGCCGGCGTATCTGGCCGGGTCGCCCTTGCCGGCGCCGAATTCGTAGAAATTGTTGTAGTTGGTGACGTCCTTGAACGGCGTCGGCGTCTCGTCGGTGCCGAACGGGCCGGGCTTGAGCGGCAGCGGCGTCGCCAGCGCCTCCGCCGCCCACAGGGCGGGAAGCGAGGCGAGCGCGCCGGTAATCAGCGTGCGGCGGTTGAGATAGACCGATTCCGGCGTGATCTCGGACTGCGGCACCGGGGGAACACGGTAGGCGGCCATGACAGATGCTCCTGTGCGCGACGCTGCCGGTCGCACAATCCGCAAAGCAGAGCAGAGTTCCCCGATTGCGTGAAGTGGGGCGGCAACCACATTTTGGTGTTCGACAACGCGCCAGCGATCCTGCCGCGCAGGACAAGGACGCTGCGGGATCGATTCATCTCCTCGCCGCATCCCGTTGCGCCGGCACGATTTTTTCCCGGGCATCCGGCCACGCGGCGTTCAGCCGTCAGCCGAACTTGCCCGTCCTCGGAAAGCCCTTGGGCACCATGCGCCCGGCGGAGGCGCGCGCGCCGATCCATTCGGCGAGATCGTCCTTCGAGCGGGTGAAGGTGCGGTCGGCCGAATCCTGCCACGAAAGGCCCTCGGCGATGGCGAAGGTCCTGATGTCGGAGACGCCGCCGTCCTTGTATTTCTGCAGCCGCACGCCCTTGCCGCGCGCCATTTCCGGCACGTCCGCGAGGGGGAAGACGAGGAGCTTGCGATTCTCGCCGACGATGGCGACATGGTCGCCCGCGACCGGCACGCAGAGCTTGGCCTCGTCCGGGGCCTTGACGTTCATCGCCTGCTTGCCCTTGCGGGTGTTGGCGACCACTTCCGCTTCCGGCACGACGAAGCCGTTGCCGAGATGCGACGCCAGAAGCAGCCTGCGCGCGGGGTCGTGCACGAAGGCGGTGACGATGTCCTGGTCGTTCTCCATGTCGACGATGATGCGGATCGGCTCGCCGTGGCCGCGCCCGCCCGGCAGCCGGTCGGCGCCGATGGTGTAGAACTTTCCGCCCGTCGTGAAGACGAGGATC
>JACZJD010000259.1 GCA_014860725.1 Aquamicrobium sp. | reverse complement strand
AGCTGGCACCGCGGCGATCGCGGCTGCGGCGAAGCCCGCCGCCGCGAGCCATGCGGCGACAAGGGCGCTTCCGCGGCGCATGAATAGGCTCGCCAGCACATTCCCGGCCGGCACACTCAGCGCGATCACGCCTGCGGACAGAAGCAGGTCGCCGCGATCGGCGACGAAAGCGGGCATGAAGGCGAAGAAGCCGACCGAAAGGACGACGTAGGCGCCGAACGCCAGTGCTGCCGCGACGACGCCGGCCGAAAGCGATCCAGCGACGGCATGCCGTTCTTTGCTTCCCGCCGGAGCCCGGTCGGGCGCGACGTCGCCGACGCGCCTGAGGAGAAACACCGAGATTGCGGCGAAGACGGCGAAAGACGCCACATTGGCCAGCAGATAGATCGCCGGCCCCGCGGGAGCGACGAGCGCTGTAGCGAGGAAATCGGCTGCGGCGAAGCCGACGGGGACGAAGCCGCCCCACAGCGCCAGCGCGGCGCCGCGCCAGGCCGGCGGCGATATCGTCGTCAGGATCGCGGGAATGGCGATGACCAGCGCCAGGTAGCCGGCGCCTTCGATCAGGCGCCCGGCGAGGATGAAGCCCGGCGCATCGAACGAGGCGAGGGCGACGCCGCCCGCCACCAGGACCGCCGAGGACCAGACGAAGCTCGGACGCGCGCCGAAGACGCCGACCGCCCAGCCTGCCGGCAGCGCCAGCAGCGCCACGAAGATGCCGATGGCCGAGGTCAACCAGCCGATGAGAACGAGCGAGAAACCGATCTCGTCACGATACCAACCGACCAGCGGCGCGATCTTGCCAAGCTGGGCACCGGCGAAGACGCCGGCGACGAGCAGCACCGCGATGGCGGCCAGCCGCCCGGATCTGTCGTCCATGTCAGTCACCTGCCGGCGAAATCCTGCCCGAAACGAAAACCGCCGGCCGTGGGGCCGGCGGTTCGAACGGCTTTGCGAGGCCGATCAATACGGGCAGTTGTTGTCCGACATGTAGTCGTGGACCTGGATCGTCCCGGCGATGATGTAGGCCTTGGCCTTCTCGACCGCGGCCTGCATCTCGGCGCTGACCAGCGGCTTGTTGTTGTCGTCCATGGCGTAGTCGATGCCGCCCTCGGCGAGGCCGAGCACGTTGAAGCCGGTGGCGAAGGAGTCGTTCTTGGCGTCGTTGAAGGCGTTGTAGACGGCAACGTCGACACGCTTCAGCATCGAGGTCAGCACCTTGCCGGGCTGAAGGCCGTTCTGGTTGGAATCGACGCCGATGCCGAGCTTTCCGGCATCGGCCGCCGCCTGCAGGACGCCGACACCGGTGCCGCCGGCCGCGGCGTAGATGACGTCCGCACCCTGGTCGATCTGCGACTTGGCGATCTCGCCGCCCTTGGTCGGGTCGTTCCAGGCTGCCGGCGTGTCGCCGGTCATGTTCTGGATGACGTCGGTCGCGCCGGCGGCCTTGGCGCCGCCGACGTAGCCGCAGCCGAACTTGCGGATCAGCGGGATGTCCATGCCGCCGACGAAGCCGACCTTCTTGGACGTCGAGGCCATCGCGGCCATCACGCCGACCAGGTACGAGCCCTCATGCTCCTTGTACACGACCGATCGCACATTCGGCTTGTCGACGACCATGTCGATGATGGCGAACTTGGTGTCCGGGAACTCGGTGGCGACCTTCTCCAGCGCCGCGGCCCAGGAGAAGCCGGCCATGACGATCGGGTTGTTGCCGTCCTCGGCGAACTTGCGCAGTGCCTGTTCGCGCTGGGCGTCGTTCTGGATTTCGAAGTCGCGGTAGTCGATGCCGGATTCGGCCTTGAACTTCTCGGCGCCGTTATACGCCGATTCATTGAAGGATTTATCGAACTTGCCGCCGAGATCGTAGATGATCGCCGGCTTGATGTCCGCGGCCCAGGCCGAGGCAGACATCGCGGTTGCGGCCAGGAGGCCGAGGACGAAACGCTTCATGTGATCCACACCCTGTCGGTTGCTATCCGTTTACAGCCGCCGCCGGTGCGTCACAGCGCCCGGCGGCGATGGCAGGGGGTTGCCTCCCCCCGCTCAT
>JACZJD010000031.1 GCA_014860725.1 Aquamicrobium sp. | reverse complement strand
GCTGGCGCGCCGCTCCGACATGGGCGGCCTGCGCACGCTCGCCGTCGCCTATATCGAGCTGATGCGCGGCACGCCGATGGTGGCGATCCTCTATGTCGCGATGCTGATCGTGCCGATGGCGCTGCCCGAAGGCGTCACGCTCGACAAGACCTTCCGCGCCATGATCATGGTGACGCTGTTCTGGGCCGCCTATCTGGCAGAAGTCGTGCGCGGCGGCCTTCAGACCATCCCGCCCGGCCAGTACGAGGCGGCGACCGCGCTCGGCCTCGGCTACTGGCGCTCGATGCAGCTCGTCGTCCTGCCGCAGGCGCTGAGGGTGGTCATCCCCGGCATGGTCAACCTCGCCATCGGCTTCCTGCTCGCCACCTCGCTGCTCGCCGTCATCGGCATCTTCGACCTGCTCAACGCCGCCAAGGCGTCGGCCACCGACCCGCAATGGCTCGGCTTCTACGACGAGGCCTATCTGCTCGTCGCCGCGGTCTACTTCGCCTTCTGCTTCGCCGGCTCGCGTTACAGCCGCTGGCTGGAGAGGCGGCTTGCGGGCCGTCCGGGCAGGCAGGGACGGTGATCGCCATGCAGCCGCCCGTTCCCCGATCCGTCATCCCAAGGAGATAGCCATGACTGTCCATTCCCCGGTCGCGACCCTGCCCTTCGTCGACATCAGCCGCTTCCACGCCGGCCCGGCCGAGCGGGAGACATTCGTCGCGGACCTGCGCACCATCCTCCACGACCACGGCTTCTTCTACCTCACCGGCCACGGCGTCGATCCGGACCTGATCGCCAATGTGGTGGCGACGGCGAAGAGGTTCTTCGCCCTGCCGCTGGAGCAGAAGCTCGAGATCGAGATGGTGAAGTCGCCGCATTTCCGCGGCTACAACCGAGCCGGCGCCGAGCACACGCGCGGCGAAAAGGACTGGCGCGAGCAGCTCGACATCAACACCGAGGGCGAGGCCGTGGCGAACGTGCCGGATGACCAGCCGTGGCTTCATCTGCGCGGCCCCAACCAGTGGCCCGACGCGCTGCCGGAGCTGAAGCCGCTGCTGCTCGCCTATCAGGCCGAGGTGACGCGCGTCGGCATCGACGTCTTGAAGGCCATCGCCGCCGCGCTCGGCCAGCCCGAGGACGTCTTTGCCCAGATCTACGAGCCGTTGCCGTCGCAGCTTCTCAAGATCATCCGCTATCCCGGCCGCGACGCGGCCGAGAGCGACCAGGGCGTCGGCGCGCACAAGGACGGCGGTTTCGTCACCGTGCTGCTTCAGGACACGGTGCCCGGCCTGCGCGTGCGCACCGAGGCGGGCGAGTGGATCGACGCGCCGCCGGTGCCGGGCACCTTCGTCATCAACACCGGCGAGCTGCTGGAGCTCGCCACCAACGGCTTCGTGCGCGCCGACGTGCACGACGTGATCGTGCCGCCCGTCGGCGTCGAGCGCTTCTCCGTCGCCTTCTTCCTCGGCGCGCGCTACGACGCGACCATCCCCGTCATCGACCTGCCGGAAGAGCTGCGGCGCAAGGAGCGCGGCATCACCGTCGATCCGTTGAACCCGATCTTCCGCGAGGTCGGCATCAACCATCTCAAGAGCCGGCTGCGCTCGCACCCGGACGTGGCGCAGGCCCATCATGCCGCGTTGGTGGAGAAGCTGTTCGGCAAGGCCGGGGGATGATCCACTATCGCATGGAAAAGGGCAGCCGCTTGTCGGCTGCCCTTTTCCGTTGCGCCGGGAAGAAATGTCAGCGCGTCAGCAGCCCGGCGTCGAGCACGAAGCCCGAGCCGGTGACGAAGCGGCTCCTGTCGCTCGCCAGGAACAGCACGGCCTCGGCCACGTCCTCCGGCTCGATCCACGGCACCGGCAGGAGATTGCCGGCCGAGCGCTCGGCGATCTCCTGCGGCGTCGTGCCTTCCATCGCCGCGAGCCCGTCGTTCATCGGCGTGTTGACGCCGGTCGGATGCACGGTGACGACGCGGATGCCGTCGGGCGCGAGCTCGATCGCCAGCGACTTGGCGAGGCCGACGAGGCCGAACTTCGACGCCGAATAGTGCGACAGCCGGTTGAGGCCGCGAAGCCCGGCGATGGACGAGTTGAAGACGATGACGCCGCCCCTGCGCGCCTTCAGATGCGGGATGGCGTGCTTGGCCACCAGCCAGTTGCCCTTGAGGTTGATGTCGAGGACGGCGTCCCACTCGTCTTCCGTCAGCTCGTGGGCGAGGCCGTAGGCGGCGATGCCGGCATTGCCGAAGACGATGTCGAGGCCGCCGAAGGTCTCCACGGTGCGCGCGACGGCGGCGCGCACGTCGCTCTCGCTGCGCACGTCGCCGGTCAGCGGCAGGAATGCGCCACCCTCCGCCTCGATCTCCCGCCGCAGCCGCTCCAGCGCCTGCGAGCCTTCCGTCACATAGTCGGGATAGCCGATCCGCTCCGCGAGGTCGAAGCCGGCGACCTTCGCGCCCTCGCGGGCGAAGGCGAGCGCGGCGGCCTTGCCCTGGCCGTTGGCCGCGCCGGTGATGAAGACGACCTTTCCGTCGAACGCGCGGGCCATGTCACGCCTTCCTGTAGGGTTCGAGCTCGGGGTCGGGCGTGACCTCGACGGCGTTGTTGAAGATGTTGGTCGCGATCATCAGCCCGGCGAAGGCGACGAGATTGACCCGGGTCGGCTCGTCGTAGCGCTCCCTGATCCTCGACCACAGTTCTTCGGGAACGGCGTTCGAGTTGCGCGCGACGGCGCGGCCGAAGTCGATCAGGAGCTGTTCCTCCTCCGTCGGCTCGAATTCGTCGGGCGAGAAGCCGGCGTCGATCAGCGCACGGCGGAAGAACAGCGTGCAGATCAGGCAGTCGCTGGTCGAGGATATGGCGTGCGAATAGAGCCAGAAGGCGCGATCCGGCAGCGCCTTCGCCAGCTCGTCGCGCAGCGTGTACCACTCCATATAGGCGCGGTAGGCCGGCGGCGAATGCATGAGCGTGCGCTTCATGTTGGTGACGTGGCCGCGCGCGCGGATTTCCTCGTCGTGCGCGGCGCGCACGGCCTCCGGCGCGGTCCGGTAGTCGATCTGGCTGATGTGAGGCATGTCGTCGTCTCCTGTGCGGCGTGCAGTCTAGCGCCCGGCGCTCCTTGGCCGGAGGAAGGCGACGGTCGCGACTGCGATGGCCGGCGGAAAATTTCTCCGCCGCCCGGCCCCGCCCGCGCACCGGCTTTTTGCGGGACGCAAAAAAGATTTGCCCGCGGCCATTGCCCGGCAGAGCGGAATTTTCACGCAGCCGCGGCTGTTTGGTCGGCGCGCGCATCGCAGGATGCGCCACCGCGTGTGATGATCTTCCAAGCAACGGAAAGAACAGATGGAGGCGGCGGTGACGGTTTCGCCGGACGGAAACGAAAATTTTCCTGAATCGTCCCAAATGACGAAAGAAAAATCCAGAACGGGATTTGAATTTCCTGCCGATATGCACTTGCCGGATTTCAATTATCTTCTTTCGCATCCGGAAGGGCATCAGATTTTGCAAACCCTGATCGAGGCGGCATCGATCGTCTCGCGCCGCCGCGGCGCGGCGCGGGGCGCGCCGGTCTGAGCCCTTCCGCCACCATCCGCATCATCAGCGCCCGCATCATCAGCCACGGATACAGACATGACGCTTGAGAATTTGAAGCCCGAGACGCTGGCCCTGCATGGCGGCATCTATCGCGCCGATCCGGCGAGCGGTGCGGTGG
>JACZJD010000258.1 GCA_014860725.1 Aquamicrobium sp. | reverse complement strand
CGTTCCACCAGGCGATACGGCCGGAGGGAAAGAGCACGACGGCTTTCTGCTGGGCGAAGGCCCGTGCGGTCGCCTCGAGCGTGTCGCGGCTCCTGGCGTGGCTCTTCTCGCCCTGCCGCCACTCGACGGGAATGATCACGTCGCGGAAGCCGGGCGCGGCGCGGATCGCGTCGCGATTGGCGAAGATCGCCATGTCGGGCCGGCGCTCCTTCAGGAGGTCGAAGGTTGCGATGCCGTCGGCGATACCGGTCGGATGGCTGGTCGCCAGGATGAAGCCGCCCGCTGCGGGAATGTTTTCGGAGCCGATCACCGAGAGTTCGAGCTCGAGGAGCCGGCTCAGATAGGCGAGGGCTTCCCGGCCCGGCAGCGCGGAAATGTCGTCGCACATGCGCAGGGCCTGACGATAGTGGAAGAAGCGCAGCAGCGCCGGCCTTACAAGCGGCCAGAGCGGATGGCGCGAGAGGCGGATGGACCGTTCGTCGATCAGCTGGTCGACGATATGCGGTTCGCCGCGCCGGCGGGAGACGTGTCCCGGCGCCGCATCCGCCGGGAGGGGGGAACCCGACGTCGAAACCATGAAGTCACACTCCGTTCCCGCCTGTCAGGCCGGATCCTGTGTCGGTTGCGCTCGCGGTTAACTGAAACGGTCGGGAAAGGCTCCCCGCGGCAACTACCGGCTCGCCAGATTCTGGGCCACCGCAAGGCGCAGCAGCTCGGCGAGTTCCCGGGCGGCGCGATCCTCGGCGTCGCGCAAGGCGCGCATCGCGGCGAACTCCTGGGTCGGGATGTCGTAGGACGAAGCGATCTGCCGGCGCCCCGAGGCGACCTCCGTGCCGTCCGCGGCGAGAAGCCAGTAGCGGCCGACCATGGTCACGGTCTTCGCGGTCGGTTCCTCGTCTTCCGTCGTCATCTGGATCGAAGCGGCCACATCCACCTTCGCCGAGACGGAGAGGGCGAGCGTATAGGTGGGGCTCGCCGGCGCGGCTGCGCCACCGTAGAAGAGGAACATCAGGTGATTGCGGACCTGCTGGGCCTCGCGCGTCGTCACCGGTTTGATCGCGATCGACGCCAGTTCCTCGGCCATGGTGGCGGTGCCGCCCGAGGTCGCCGGCGCGCTGGAGTAGAGCGGGCGCACCGTGCAGGCCGGGAAGATCGCAAGAGCCGCGAGAAGGCCGATGGCCAGTGCCGGCCGGACGAATCGAATCACGCGCAGTTCCTCCGCTCAGGCAACCACATTGACGATCCTCTGCGGCACCACGATGACCTTGCGCGGCGGCTTGCCGTCGAGTGCCTTCTGCACCGCCTCGAGCGCCAGCGCCGCCTTCTCGACCGCACCTTGATCCGCGTCGCGCGCGATTGTCAAATCCCCGCGCTTCTTGCCGTTGACCTGGACCGGGTAGGTGATCTCGCTGTCGACGACCAGCGCCGGATCGAAATCCGGCCAGGGGCGCTCGGCGGCGAGGCCCGTGCCGCCGATCGCCGCCCAGCATTCCTCGGCGAGGTGCGGCGTCATCGGTGCGATCATGGCGATGAGGAAGTCGACGGCCTGGCGGACCGCGCCGGCGGTCGCCCCATCGGCCCTGCCGACGGCCATGTCGGCGAGCGGCGCCTGCAGCGCGTTGACCAGTTCGTAGAGTCGTGCGACGGCCTTGTTG
>JACZJD010000257.1 GCA_014860725.1 Aquamicrobium sp. | reverse complement strand
TGGGCACCGGCGTCCGCACCGGCCTGCCGTCGAGCTGCACGGCGAAGCCCTCCGGCGTCTCGACGGCTTCCGCCTCCTTGTAGAACCGCTTCGGCAGGGCCTGACGCATCTGGTTCTGCGCCCGCCGCATCGGGTCCGGATCGGACACCAGCTTGCCCGCTTCGAGATCGTTCAGAAGGTCGCGCATCGCTTTCCTTTTTTCCGTATGGATACAGCCCGGCCCAGTTCAGCCCGGCAAGGTCCGGCGCACCGGCCTGTTGACGAGCAGAAGCCCCACCGCGATCAGCGCCAGCGCGGCGAAGATGCGCGGGCTCAACGGCTCGCCGAGCAGCAGTCCGCCGAGGATGACGCCGAAAGCCGGCGTCAGGAAGGCGAAGCTCGACAGCCCGGACGCCGGATAGCGCCGCATCAGCCAGAACCACAGCACGAAGGTGAAGGCGACGACATAGGCGGCCTGGAAGACCACCGAGGCGGTGGCGATGACCGTCACGTCGCGCAGGGCGGGGCCGGCGAACGGCACGAACGGCGCCACCACCAGCGCCGAGACGGCGAGCTGGTAGAGCAGCGTCTTCTCGGCGCTCGCCTGCGACAGCCGCGTCGCCTTGACGATCAGCGTGATCGCCGCCCACAGGACGCCCGCGGCGAGGCAGAGCATGTCGCCCACGATCGCCTGCGGGCCCGGCAGGCTGAGCTCGTCCGAGAAGATCAGCGCCACGCCGCTGAAGGCGACGGCGAGGCCGGCGAGCTTCACGAGCGTGAAGCGCTCGCCGAGCAGGAAATGCCCGCCGATCAGCACCCAGAACGGCATGGTGTTGATCATCAGCGCGCTGCGTGCGGCGCTGGTGTAGTCGAGGCCGACGAACATCAGCACGAATTCGAGGCCGAACAGCGCCCCCACGGCGATGCCCCGGCAGCAGCGTCCCGTCGCGCCGGAACAGCGGGATGGCGCGCCAGCGGCACCACAGGAACACCAAGAGGCCGGCGAGCGCCGACCGCACGACCACGGTGAAGACCGGGTTGTAGCCGACGTTCGAGACCTTGATCGCCACCTGGTTCAGCCCCCACGAGAAAGTGAGCATGACCATCATGGCGACGGCGAATGCGTCCAGTGCCGGCCTGCTCGTCTCCGGCACGGCGCTCACGCGGCGTCTTCCGCGGTCGCGTCGTCGAACCCGAGCAGGTTCCAGCTCTGGCGCATGTGCGGCGGCAGCGGCGCGGTGACGTCGATCACGCCGCCCTGCGGATGTGGAATGACGATCCGCCGGGCATGGAGATGCAGCCGGTTCTGGATGCCGCCGGGAAACTCCCAGTTGGTGTCGGCCTCGAAATATTTCGGATCGCCGATGATCGGGCAGCCGATATGCGCGGCATGGACGCGAAGCTGGTGGGTGCGGCCGGTATAGGGCTCCATCTCCAGCCAGGAGAGCGCCTGCCCCGCCTGATCGACGATGCGGTAGTGGGAGACGGCATGGTCCGCCCCGTCTTCGCCGTGGCGGGCGACGCGCATGCGGTCACCGTCGCGCGTCTGCTCCTTGACCAGCCAGGTCGAGATGCGGTCCTCGCGCTTCTTCGGCACGCCCTTTACCAGCGCCCAGTAGGTCTTCCTGGCGTCGCGGCCGCGGAACGCCTCGGCGAGCTTCATCGCGGCGAGCCGCGAGCGCGCCACGACGAGCACGCCGGAGGTGTCGCGGTCGAGGCGGTGGACGAGCCGCGGCTTCTCGCCCTTCCTGTTGCGGAACGCCTCGAGCATGCCGTCGACGTGGCGGGCGACGCCCGAGCCGCCCTGCACGGCAAGTCCCGCCGGCTTGTCGAAGACGAAGACGGCCGGGTCCTCGTAGAGAAGCATGCGCGACAGCACCTCGCCGTCGCCCTCGCCGCGCATGGTCTTCGCCGTCAGCGGCGCGTCACCCTTGCGGTCGGCGGCGAGCGGCGGCACGCGGATCACCTGCCCGGGCTCGACGCGCGTATCCGCCTTGGCGCGGCCGCCGTCCACCCGCACCTGGCCGGAGCGCAGGAGCTTCTGAAGCTGGCCGAAGCCCAGCCCCGGATAATGGGCCTTGAACCAGCGGTCGAGCCGCATGCCCGCCTCGCCAGCCTCGACCGTTATCTGTTCCACGCTTGCCATTTTTTTCAGCCACTCATGCCTGTTCGCGCAGGCCAGATAGCATCAGGCAAGGCTTTTCGCGAGCCACATTCCGAGAAACAGCGCCGCGATGGAGAAGACGACGCTCGCCGCGACATAGCCGAACGCCTGCGCCAGCGCGCCGCGCTCATAGAGCACGGCGAAGTCGAGCGAGAAGGCGGAGAACGTCGTGTAGCCGCCGAGGAAGCCGGTCGCCACGAACAGCCGCAGCTCGGCCGAGCCGCCGAGGCGCCGCGCCAGGAGCTCGACGAACACCCCCATCAGGAAGCCGCCGACAAGGTTGACCGTCAGCGTGCCCCACGGAAAGCCGGGGCCGAGCAGGCGGAGCGCGGCGAGATTGGTGAGGTGGCGCAGGCCGGAGCCGAGCGCGCCGCCGGCGGCGACGAGAAGAAAATGGTACATGCCCTGCGATCCGATGCCCTATCCGCCCTGCCGCTCGCGCCTGAGCTTCGCCCACCAGTCGAGCCGCTTCCTGATCTCGCGCTCGAAGCCGCGGTCCGGCGGATCGTAGAACCTCTGCCGGCCGAGCGCCTCGGGAAAATAGTCCTGGCCGGAGAAGGCGTCCGGCTCGTCGTGATCGTAGCGATAGCCCTCGCCATATCCTTCCGCCTTCATCAGCTTGGTCGGCGCGTTGAGGATGTGGCGCGGCGGCGCGAGCGAGCCGTGCTCCTTGGCGGTTCGGGTCGCGGCCTTGAAGGCGGTGTAGAGCGCGTTCGACTTCGGCGCGGTGGCGAGATAGACGCAGGCTTCGGCCAGCGCCAGTTCGCCCTCCGGCGAGCCGAGGAAGTCGTAGGCGTCCTTGGCGGCATTGGCGACGACCAGCGCCTGCGGATCGGCCATCCCGATGTCCTCGACCGCCATGCGCACCAGCCGGCGGCCGAGGAAGAGCGGGTCCTCGCCGGCGTCGAACATGCGCGCGAGATAGTAGAGCGCCGCGTCCGGATCGGAGCCGCGCACCGATTTGTGCAGGGCCGAGATCAGATTGTAATGGCCGTCCTGGCTCTTGTCGTAGATCGGCGCCCGGCGCTGGACGATCTCCTGCAGGGCCCCGGCGTCGAAGGTCTCGCCCTCGCCCGCCGCCCGCCACACCTCCTCGGCCAGCGTCAGCGCGGCGCGGCCGTCGCCGTCGGCCATGCGGATCAGCACGGCGCGCGCCTCCTCGGTCAGCGGCAGGGGCTTCTCCTCCAGCCGCTCCGCCCTTTCGAGCAGCGCCGCCACGCTTTCCGGCGCAAGCGGCTTGAAGGTCAGCACCCGCGCCCGCGACAGAAGCGCGGCATTGAGCTCGAAGGACGGGTTTTCCGTCGTCGCCCCGACGAGAATGACGGTGCCGTCCTCCATCACCGGCAGGAACGAGTCCTGCTGGGCGCGGTTGAAGCGATGGATCTCGTCGACGAACAGCAGCGTCTGGCGTCCGCCCGCCCGGCGCAGCCGCGCCGCCTCGAACACCTTCTTCAGGTCGGCGACGCCGGAGAAGATCGCCGATATCTGCTCGAAGGAGAGCCCGGTCTCGCCGGCCAGAAGCCGCGCCACCGTTGTCTTGCCGGTGCCGGGCGGCCCCCAGAACACCATCGAGCCGAGCGAGCCGGAGCGGATCATCCGCGTCAGCACGCCGTCGGGGCCGGTCAGGTGCTCCTGCCCCACCACTTCGGCGAGCGTGGTCGGCCGCATCCGGTCGGCCAGCGGACGCCCGACTTGCGCCTCCGGCTGCGGGTCTGGCGAGAAGAGATCGGCCATGATGTCAGTAGCGCAATATCTGGTTCAGGAGCCGGCCGTCGCGCTCAATGGTGAAGCGCCACCAGCGCGCCTGGCTGAGCGCAATGTCGCGCAGCTTCTCGGCCGAGTCGATCTCCTCGCCATTGACCTCGCGCACGATGTCGCGCGGCCTGAGGCCGAAGCCCGCCGCCGGCGAGTTGCCGGCGATCTCGAGGATGGCGACGCCGCGCACCTCGCCGCGTATGCCGAGCCGCTGGGCAAGGCGCGGCGACAGCTCCGCCACCTTGGCGCCGGCGAACGGGCTGCGGCCGTCGATGATGATCTCGGCCGTCGAGGCGCCCTCGGGCGCGCGGACCAGCTCGACGTCGAAGGTGCGTTCGCGGCCCTGGCTGTAGACGGTGAGCTTGGCGTGGCTGCCGATCGGGCTGGTGGCGAGGCGGTAGCCGAGCGCGTCGGGATGCTCGATGGTCGAGCCATTCATGGCCAGAACGACGTCGCCGGGGCGAAGGCCGGCCTTGGCCGCCGGCCCCTCGGGCGTCACCGACCGGACGAGCGCGCCCTGCGGCCGGGTCATACCCAGCGCCTCGGCCATGGTGGCGTCGACGCTCTCGAAGGTGGCGCCCACGAACGGCCGCTCGAAATAGTCGAGCCCCGAACGGGCGGCCTCGACCACGGCGCGCACGATGTTCGAGGGGATGGCGAAGCCAATGCCGATCGAGCCGCCCGTGCGGCTGAAGATCGCCGTGTTGATGCCGATCACCTCGCCGCCCATCGAGACCAGCGCCCCGCCCGAATTGCCGGGGTTGATCGCCGCATCCGTCTGGATGAAGAAGCCGAAGTCGCTGACGCCGATATGGGTGCGCGCGAGGCCCGAGACGATGCCGCTGGTCGTGGTCTGGCCGACGCCGAACGGGTTGCCGATGGCCAGCACCAGATCGCCGACCTCGAGCGCGTCGGAATCGCCGAGTGCCGCGACCGGGAACGGCTCCGAGCCCTCGATCTTGAGCACGGCGAGGTCGAGCGATTCGTCCTTGAGCAGGATCGTGCTCTGGAACTCGCGGCCGTCGGCGGTGGCGACGCGCACCTGGTCGGCGTCGCGGATGACGTGGTAGTTGGTCACGACATAGCCGCTGGCATCGACCAGCACGCCCGAACCCAGCGACGACTGGACCCGCGGCGGCATCTGCCGGCGGCCGAAGAACTGCTCGAAGAACGGATCGCCGGCAAAGGGCGAATGCGCCACGACCTGCTGCGAGGCGTAGACGTTGACCACGGCGGGCGCGATCTCGCGCACCAGCGGCGCGAAGGAAAGCTGCACCTCCTCCTGACCGAACGGCACGCGGCGGACCTGCTGCCCGCTCTCGCCGCCGCGCAAAAGGTCGCTCAGCGCGTCGGCAAGGCCGCGGCTCTCCTGCGCCGCGGCGGGGGCGGCGAAGGCGAGGACGGCGGACAGAAGAACCGGAAGCAGGACAGCACGGCGCATGAAGAATCCTCGCATTGAACGAAGCAGCGCCATTTTCGCAGGGAATGTGCAAAATAAAAGGCCGCCCGGAAGGTTGCCGGTTCTTCCGGCGTCATCAGCTCTAAAGGTCGAGGCCGATCCCAAGTTCCCAAGGGAAGCTCGACATCTCCACCGCGTCATCCCGGCCAAGGGAGCGCAGCGACCGCAGAGCCGGGACCCATTGGCCGTGACAGCATGAAGCACGGCCCGGTTCTCGCCGTCACGCCCGTCAACATCGCCGCACGCACCCGTCATCCGGCCGCGCCGCTCAATCGATCCCCGCTCTCTCTCGCCACGCGAGCGTCGGCCCGGATGACGATGGAGCATGGGGGCAAAAGCAGAAAGGGGCCTTGCGGCCCCTTCCCCAATTCAACCCGTCGCGAAACCTTGGGCGATCAGGCCGCCTCGGCCTCGCCGGCGGCGGTTTCGGCCTCGAGACGGGCGCGGTCGGCCGCGCCCTTGGCCGAGACGTCGCGCTCGACGAACTCGATGACGGCCATCGGCGCGTTGTCGCCATGGCGGAAGCCCGCCTTCATGATGCGCAGGTAGCCGCCGTTGCGGGTGGCGTAGCGCGGCGCGATGATGTCGAACAGACGCTTGGCGGCGGCTTCAGAGCCGGTCGCGGCAATCACCTGACGGCGGGCGTGCAGGTCGCCGCGCTTGCCGAGCGTGACCAGCTTCTCGACGATCGGCCGCAGTTCCTTGGCCTTGGGCAGCGTGGTGGTGATCTGCTCGTGCTCGATCAGCGAAGCAGCCATGTTCGTGAACAGCGCCTTGCGATGGCTGACGGTGCGGCCGAGCCGGCGTCCGGATTTTCCGTGGCGCATGGGCCTTCTCCTTCGGTTCGTTTCAGAGGCGTGACGCCTCGGTTCCTGTGCCGCATGATCGGGTCCGAAGGGCGCGACCGCCCCTCGGGATCATGCTCAATACTGGTCTTCGTAGCGCTTGGCGAGGTCTTCGATGTTCTCCGGCGGCCAGTCCTGCACCTCCATGCCGAGGTGGAGGCCCATGGCGGCCAGCACTTCCTTGATCTCGTTGAGCGACTTGCGGCCGAAATTCGGCGTGCGCAGCATCTCGGCTTCCGTCTTCTGGATCAGGTCGCCGATATAGACGATGTTGTCGTTCTTCAGGCAGTTGGCCGAGCGGACCGAAAGCTCCAGCTCGTCGACCTTCTTGAGCAGCGCCGGGTTGAACGCCAGCTCCGTGACCGCCTCGGAAGCGACCTCCTTCTGCGGCTCGTCGAAGTTGACGAACAGGCCGAGCTGGTCCTGCAGGATGCGCGCGGCGAAGGCCACGGCGTCCTCGCCC
Source organism: Aquamicrobium sp. (assembly GCA_014860725.1). Next base: position 167 of record JACZJD010000257.1, on the reverse strand, counting down.
GTGATGGCGCCGTTGGTCTCGATGGTCATGGTCAGCTTGTCGTAGTCGAGAACCTGGCCCTCGCGGGTGTTCTCGACCTTGTAGGAGACCTTCTTGACCGGCGAGTAGAGGCTGTCGACCGGGATCAGGCCGATCGGCGCGTCCTCGGCGCGGTTGCGCTCGGCCGG